>JBAXWB010000042.1 GCA_037128595.1 bacterium | reverse complement strand
TACCGCGTGACCTTTTCATACAACAGGTGTTGCATTAGCTGGTTGCGCGCGGGATTTCTTGAATTAGTGGTGAAGTCTTCTTGTATTTACGTGTAAGGATCAGGCCCTGCCTGCGGTGAGCCACGTCGAACCGTCAGCGCCGATGCGCAAGAGGTTTTGACGGAGCAAAACCCTCCACTGGAAGGCCGCGAAAATACTTCGTATCTTCGCGGCTTCGCGTGAGTCAATGACCGTTCGCCTTACCGGCGGGGCGGAGGGCGGCGCCCGAACCGGCCCTGAGGGCGTCCCTGGGGACGATAGGCGGGACGGGAAAAGGAAGCGCCTGAATGACCACCCACGCCGGGGGGCAGCACAAGCAAGGCCGGCTCAGGGTTCTCGTAATCGAGGGCTTTACCAATATACTTCTCAATTTCAGGCATCGAAAACGCCTCGTTCTCGCAGGCAAAGGTATAGGCGATACCCGCCTTACCGGCACGCCCGGTCCGCCCGATCCGATGCACATAATCCTCGGCATCAAGCGGAATATCATAATTGATCACATGCGAGATATCATCCACATGCAGGCCACGTCCCGCCACGTCTGTGGCCACCAGCACGCGAATCCGGCCTTCCCGGAAATCTTCCAGCACCTTGACGCGCTTCTTCTGGGGAACGGCCCCCGAGAGCATATCCGCATTGATGCCGCAGCGTGCCATATAGCCCAGCACCCGCTCCGTTTCATCCCGGCGATTGCAGAACATCAGGACCCGCTCCGGTTTATCCCGCTGCATCAAGTTGTAAAAGAGCGCGAATTTCTTATCCGAGGGCACGGTGAACACAATCTGTTGGATGTTATCCACGGTCACCTTTTCCGGTTCAATCTCAATAGCCACCGATTCATTGGTCCAGCGGGAGGCCAGACGCAGGATATCCTCAGTAAGAGTGGCACTAAAGAGCAAGGTCTGCCGGTCTTCCTTGGCGGGCATGGAATAGACGATCGTGCGGACATCGGGAATGAACCCCATATCCAGCATCCGGTCGGCCTCATCAATGACCAGAACCTCGACATTCCTCAGATCGAGCAAGCCACCACGGCGGAAATCCAGTAGCCGGCCGGGCGTGGCCACCATGATATCGGGGCTGATCTCCATCAGTTGCCGCTGCTGCTTGTCGTAATCCATGCCGCCATAAATCCCGAGCACCTTCAGCCCGCAATACTTGCCAATATCACGTGCATCCTTCTCGATCTGAATGACCAGTTCGCGGGTCGGCGCCAGAATCAAGGCGCGGGGCGCCCCCATTTTCGTGGCGCGTTTACGGGGCGTCCGCAAAAAGTGGGTGAAAATGGCGATCAGGAAGGCCGCCGTCTTGCCGGTCCCGGTCTGAGCCTTACCGGTAACATCCCGTCCCGCCAAAGAAGGCGGAATGGAGAGGGCCTGAACTCCGGTACAGTATTTAAAGCCCAGATCATCAACGGCATGCATGATTTCAGCAGGCAAATCCAGATCATGGAACCGGGTCTTGCCCTCGACCACCGGAATATCATAATCCGCCACAACCCATTTGCGGGGAGGGGCAACCACCGGGGCCGCCTGACGAACCGGGGCTGGGGGCCGCACTGAAACCGGCTTTGCAGGAGTGGACGAAGGAACCTTTTTCGGGGCGGGATGCGAAGGGCCAGATGCGGTTTTGACTGCTACCGCTTTCTTATTTGCACCTGAAATATCAGGTTTCCGGCCCAAACGCGTGATGTGATGTTTTATTTTCGCTATTAGTCGACGTACCATGGGGATTAATACTACGCCTATGTAACTCTCAATACAAGCATGGCCTTTCAGGGATTCAGAGATGGCCAACCGTCTCCCTCAAATCGACATTACTTATTTGTTTTGCAACCTCTGAACCCTGCATGACCTATTGGTTGCAATTCACCGTTGACAATGACCGGTCGATTTTCATACCTTTTTACCAATGCGACACCTCGCAGGTGGACAGCTCGTAAGGGCTGGCGTGAAGAAACCCGCTTCGGCGGGTTTTTTCATTTATAGCCACACCTTACCGTATCCACTCACCTGTCCAGATCCCTCTTTCTTGTTAAACTTGGAATCAACGGCATCGATTATCTGTTTCCCGAAAACATCGCCCGTTTCAGAAATAAGGCCCTTTTCGATGAGCATAGCCTGTTTTACCGGATGAGCCAGAATATCCGCCAACTGTAGTCCCGGGAGATTGGCCTGTTTTGTTTGAATTTTGATGTCTTTGCTAGTCAATGCCTTCTGGTGATGTGAATGAGAGAACATAATGGTTCCGCCTTCATACACCCTCCGGTATGCTTGGGCAAGTTGCAGGTCTTCTTCCCGGCCCCGGCCCTCAGCCATAACATCCCCCACAGCGGTTTTGTGATTCAACCATCCACTGTAACGATCCAACATCGCAGCCAGGCAGTAGTGATAAGGATGTAACGGGTTATCGTATTTCCCGCTGTGGGTCTGTTTATCAATGACAACACACACCACATGAAACTTCGCGCGCCGGACGATTTCGAGTAATCCCTTGTCAAACCGTTGCCTTACATCTGGATCGCGCAGCATCCCGAACGGCCCTTTCCGGTTGATGATACAGGAACGGTGTAACACGACAGGTTTATCTGGCCGGGCACCAAATATTTCCTGTTTGAAACTGTTCAAATCAAGATCAAATGCCACATAATCGTCTGCCTGCCGAAACCACACACCCAAAAGACCGAGATAACGCCGGGCAATATCATCTAACTGATTATAAGTGTGATCTCCTGATTCATCGACGTAGAGTCGATATCGATGTGGACGTGGTGCCGCCAATAACACTAACAGGTCTGGCGTTTTCATGAGTCATCTTCCATACGGCATCTGCCCATCTTCACTTATCCAAACGTTTTGACACAATCCATACTTCTGGCTATTCTCTAAAAGAAATCAATTTCAAAGGTTCCACCTTGGTGACAAAAGCCCATGGGGCTTTCTCGCAAGAGTAGCCAGGGCGGTCATTTTTTTAACATACTTCTAAAAACAGTTCAATACGACAACCCGACCTGCACGACAGGCGTCTCATAAGTCGATCAAACCGCTCCCCATCTGAGGATGGTTTTGATAGCGATTGAACACTCACGCTCCTGCCTGGTTTTATTAAAGTCTGTTGTTTCAAAAGACGTTCTGGCGCATTTCACTCTTGATAAAGCCCCGAATATGGCACCAATCAGTCGTCATTATATCAAAATTCCGCTTTGTATTAATAACGGTCAAACTTGGATGATACATCGGGATAAGCGAAATACCTTGAGTTAATAATTCAACCTGGCCGACAACCTCGCAAAGTGGACGATTCCCGTTCGCCGAAAAAGCAAACCTCACTGAATCTAACGCTCTAGCTCCAAGCGTTACAACCAGGGATGGAGCAACAATCTCAATTGTTTCTCTTAAAAATACCGAACAGTTTTCGAAACAATGGCGGGGTATAGCTTGCTGGCGTCCACCTTCTGCACCACTTTTCATGCATAGAACAGCATTCGTGAAAAACAGGATATCATCCGATGTGTGACGCATAGGAGCCGCAATCTTGACCCCCACTGATTTTCCAAACAGGGATCGCAGATTGCGATTCGTCATTACGTCATCTCCCGGCCGCCCCTCATACTTGTCAAAACCCGCTACATCCGAAAAATCTTGAGCTACTACTAGAATATTAGAATCAAGATTCCCCTGCCAAGTTGAGTATGGCCCGATTTCATCTAAGTCATAGCGGCCACCCGCAATTTGTGAGGCATTAACCAAACAGCCTTTACATAGACGGCAAGCCTTTCTGGCTTGCACAAGATGCATATATCGACTTTGTTTCGTGCGAACAGTGAAGGTCGACGGCGTCATAAATTATCCTGAATCCATCGGTCATACGCAATGCGGGCGGATTCAGGAACCCAATCATCTTGAGCGAGAGCTGTCTTTTCATTTTCCGGCAAAAGGCCCGTAGGTATCCCCCTGATCTCAAACGAGATATCTTCAATGCATTCGCACCTTGTCCAGCAGCTCATCAGGACGCGTCCTTCACGGGTTTTCCAGATATCCAGATTAAAAGAGAGGCCTCGCCCAAAGCGGTCACCGCGACAATATATGCGGCGCATCCCGCGAGCGTTAAACGTCGAAACTTTCGCGATTATCGCGCCCATAGGGAGAGCGCCTGAATTCCATTCAAGGAGCGTGGCATCCCTTTTCATTGATCGATGAGTATTTCCCTTGATTCAATTTCACCGGCGATTCTCCCCTGAATCTCCTTCAAGGAAATCCCGCGAGCGTCCTTCCATTCCAGTCGACCGTTAGCGCTTCGGCCCATCATTGTAGCGGCCGCCTGGGATGGTGAGTTGAAAATGTAATCCTGCGTCAGACGGTATTGCGCACCTTCAGGCACCAGTATTTTGCGTTCAACAAGACTTTTCCGAAGAGCGGTAATATATTTATGAATTGAGTCCACTTCATCAATTCGAGCCTTGCCACCAACACGAACGACAAACCCATCTGCAGTTTCATTTCCTACTGCATCCGCATCCTTGCCTTTAAGATGTAATTGTCCGTGGTGACCGGACACCGCCGGTTTCATAAATACGTTCACGCCAAGAACTGGGAGACAAAGAAGCACCTCGTCTAAAAACCCTTCAGCGTCAGCGATATCCATTTCAGACATTGAAGGCAACACGGGGACATTTCCGTTATCCAATACCGCCCGTTTTGCCTCTTGGGCTAAAGAGATTAGCCGGCATTCCAAATATTGAATATGGGCTTTATTGAGGTTTTCATCCTTGCTCACGAAAAAAACTACGGTTGTCCAGAAATCCTTAGCAGCATAATGACTTTCTAGACGCTTTTTGACGGGGTCGCCCTCCCCTACATATATTACAGGAATATCCCCAGCCTCTGATGGGCCAACAAGCACATAAACCCCAGTGCGTTCAAATTCAGCACGCTTTTTATTCTCTACGAAAAGCGATCTAGGGCAAACAACACCTCGACCACTCCAGTTGGATTTCTCTACGATCTTGAGTCCGTCAGACTTCCCTTCAGGAAGAAATATCCGAATAGAAAACCCGCGTTTCATATTTTTGTTCATTCTTAATTTTTCAATTCTGGGTTCATCTCGGAACTAAGTTTCTCATCCCTACCAAGTTTGATTTTGACTTTCTGCCCCTTCTTCGCCTTCCCCGTCGCCACCAACGGCGCGGTTAACTGTTCGTATTGGGTAAACAGGTATTCTACCCGGTGGCGGTCACTGGGGAATGGCTCAGAGCGGTAACAACGATCAACGGTACGGTCTAACTCGGCGTGGGCTTTGACCAGCTTGGGCGGCATCGCTACGGGATCGTAAAGATCAGCCAGCGTGGAGTCCGGGAATTCCTTACGGGCATCCAAAACCTTCTGGGCCGCCACCTCAACCGCCGCTTTCTGCTTCTCGTTCACCGCCTGCGGCCAGGGGAAGTTGTTGTAGACGAGTTTCGATGAATAGCGGTAATCAGATTTAAGACGCCCCCCAACTTGCCGAACCCATGCCATATGCATCCCGGATGACAAAACACCAAAATGGAACACCGTGGCATCAGGTAAAAGTTTTACAAGATTACTAGCAAGCACGTCTGGCGTCATAAAACCAATGGGGATATACCGACGGCGTTCCGAACTCACTTCGGGCAAAACAAGATAAGGACCTTTCGGCATGTTCTCGACATGAAATCGTGTAGGTGTACCGGCGATTTTCCGGGTGGGGGCGCTTTTACTTGCTAACCGTAAATCCCGAACAGCCTCTACCCTCTTCATGACCTCAGGCATTTGCCGCAATTTTTCCGGGGGGCATTCTCCCAGCCAAAGACACCAACGTTCAATGCCGTTAATAAACTCCTCAGATCCGATCCACCGGCGGAAAAACTCCTTCGCCTTCGGCTCGTTTTTAATGAACTGGTCCTTTTCCTCTGGTGTAAAGAGATACTGCCCGCCATCTATGGGTTTATTCCCAATGCCAATTTCAGGAACATTGGAAATCGGTACGGAACGGTTTGTGATGGCCCGGTCCGGCCCCTCAACAAGATAGGGACTGACATTCCTCGCGGTGATAACCGTCGCCTGATCTTTACCCGCCTCATAGTCGTAAATTGTCTTGGTCATCGCATCGATATTAGCGAAGCCAATAATGACAACATGCACATGGGCTTTGCCACGGGCTTCACTTTGCCACGGGAAGGTTCGGTGTCCGAAAAGGATTTTGATGCCATGCCGCTGGAATAGGGCATTCCATAACACCCCAACTTGCTCGCCTTGCGTAATGGAATTGGTGGAGACAAAACCTACCATAATACCCGTGCCATGGATGTAGTTGGCCGCCTTGAAATACCAGCCGGTTACATAATCCAGAAGCCCGGAGTTATCCACCTCACCAGCCACAAGAGCCATGTCTGCCCGCTGTGAATCATCCTGGAATTTGGCCCCCACAAACGGCGGGTTACCCAGAATGTAACTGCACTTTGCTGGTGGGATGACTTCTTTCCAGTCCAGTCGCAATGCGTTCCCGCAGACAATATGCGGGGCTGCCCGCAGGGGAAGCCGGACATAGTATTGCCCAAAGGCCTCGCTCAGGCACTGGTTCATCTGGTGATCAAGGAGCCATAAGGCGACCTCGGCAATACGGACCGGCCATTCGCTGATCTCGATCCCGTACATCTGATCCACATCGAGGCGGGACAGGTGCTGGATATCGGTAACCTGCTGGCCGCCATGTATGGCCTTTAAAACGTCAATTTCGAGCAGGCGCATTTCGCGGTAGGTAATAACCAGGAAGTTACCGCAACCGCAGGCCGGATCAAAGAAGCGCAGGCCCGCCAGTTTCTTATGGAACTCGTCCAGCCGTGCTTTGTGTCGACTGGACTTGTCATCTTTAATTTGCTCAAACTCGGCCTTAAGGTCATCCAGAAACAGCGACCGGATCACCTTCATGATGTCCCGCTCACTGGTATAGTGGCCGCCGGATTGCCGCCGCTCCTTGGGATCCATGACCGACTGGAACAACGAGCCGAAAACGGCGGGCGAGATCTTGCTCCAGTTAAAGGCGGAGCATGCAAGCAACGCATTCCGCATGTCGCGGTTGAAATGGGCAAAGGGAAGCCGCTCCTGGAATAATCCGCCATTTACATAGGGAAACAGGGCCAGATCCTCATCAAGGTTCTTCTGGCGCTTCTGGGGCGGAGTATCGAGAACCTCAAAGATCTGGGCGAGTTGAAGCCCAAGATCGCTGCCATCTTCACGGGTATTGGCCTTGATGTAACTCTGAAAGATATGGGGCTGGTCAAAGATGCCGGTATCGTCGGCGAAAAGGCAGAAGAGGACACGAACCAGAAAGCGCTCCAAGTCATGTCCGGAGTACCCCCCGGCTTTCAGGGTATCGTGGAGATTGGCCATCATTGCCGCCGCCTTGAAGTTGGCGGGGTCTTCCGGGTCGAGCCGCACCGGCTTCTCCCCTTTTATGAAGGCGAATTCCCGAATGTGTTTGTGGAGTTCGGCCAGGGGAATCTCAATAGTACGGACATGCCATTTGTCAAACAGCGGCAGATCTGACGGGTCGTCCGGTTCAAGGTCGTAAAGGACGATTCTAGCGAAATCAGAGAGGATGACATAGCGGGGAATTTCGTCGGTGCGGCCTTCACGGACAAGACTCTGGATATAGAGGAAGGCTTGCGAGCAGGCCTTGTCGAGATCCTTGCCGAAAGACTTGTGCTCGACAAGTAACTTGCCGACCCAGAAGAGGTCAATGTAACTGTATTGGCCCTTCAGGTTGCGAACGGGTTCCTCAAAAGAGGCGACGGTGCGTCGTTGGATGCCAAAAACATCGAAAAATTCATCCCAGAAGGTTTTGGCCTCGGCGCGTTCGCTGGTCTCCCCTGCCCATTGACGGGTGAATTTGATGGCTCGATCCCGGACTTCGTTCCATGAAAGTGACATGCGGAGCAATGTACCGAAGATGAACCGGAGGGGGAAGAGGAAAGAAAGCGAAGTTATTGGTAATGGGTGATTTGCAACAGGGAGATGAGTTTTATCAAGAACTAAAAAGGCCCCCGTCCGCATGCACGCGGGCCTTCCTGGCTCATGAAGCGGAGAGACCGGGAGTTGGAGGCTCAGGGGCAACTTCCGCTGTCAGAGACGGTGAAGGCGCTTCATCCGGCGTGGAGACCTCAGAAGGCGGGGTTTCCGGTGGCGGAACAATGATCGGCGGTTCCGGCGTTGGCGGCGCGGGCTCGATGACGGCGACCGGCTCGGGGATGACTGGATCAGGGGCCGGCGGTGACAGAGCACCGCCCTCCATTTGGGGAACGGGCTCGGCTATCGGCGCGACTTCCTGTGTCGGGACGATGGTCGGTGGCTCCGGTGTCGGCGGTGTCGGCTCGGGCTCGATGACGACTACCGGCTCGGGGATGACTGGCTCAGGGGCTGGCGGTGACAGAGCACCGCCCTCCATTTGGGGAACGGGCTCGGCTATCGGCGCGACTTCCTGTGTCGGGACGATGGTCGGTGGCTCCGGTGTCGGCGGTGTCGGCTCGGGCTCGATGACGACTACCGGCTCGGGGATGACTGGCTCAGGGGCTGGCGGTGACAGAGCACCGCCCTCCATTTGGGGAACGGGCTCGGCTATCGGCGCGACTTCCGGTGTCGGGACGATGGTCGGCGGCTCCGGTGTCGGCGGTGGTGGCACGGACTCGATGACGGGGACCTGCTCGGGGATGACTGGATCAGGGGCCGGCGGTGACAGAGCACCGCCCTCCATTTGGGGAACGGGCTCGGCTATCGGCGCGACTTCCTGTGTCGGGACGATGGTCGGTGGCTCCGGTGTCGGCGGTGGTGGCGCGGGCTCGATCACGGCGACCGGCTCGGGGATGGCTGGTTCAGGGGCTAGCGGTGGGACCTGAATTTCTGGAGCGATGGTAGATGCTGGAGGAGTCGTGACGACTGGATCAGCTATCGGAGTAGGCGATTGATGGGCGGTGCCGCCGGGGACGGCGGCTACTACACCAGAGACCGGAATAGACGGTTCGGGGTCGGTGCCGCCGGGGTCGGCGGCTACTACAGCGGAGACCTGAATAGCCGGTGTTGAAACCACCGTTTCTGGCATCTGAATCGATTCAGATGGCAAAATGACGGGTTTATGGGTGTTTGGAATAATGACTGGAGACGGCGCTTGTGGCGGCGGAACAGAGGCTGGATTTGGCGTTGCAACGGGGGGTGACGCCACCGGGATAGACGGCGAAAAGGGGGTGATTGGATCACCGTCGAAAATCACCGGGTCTAACCGGATGTCGCCAAGCGTCGCTCCCTGGATGACCTGCTGGAGCAACTGGACCACCGCCTGCCCCAGTCGGGCGATTCCCGGCTGAAGGACCGTCGGCCTCGGAACCAGGTTCGCCGCAACACCCAGAGGGTCCACCGCCACCACGGCCAAGTCTGTCCCGGGCCGAAGGCCAGCGGCACAACCTCTGGAATAAAGTTCCAGCAACACCGCCGGGGTAAGACAGAACACCGCCGTCATCGTCGACGCCGTCGGCAGAAATTCGGCAACTGAATTGAAACTCCTGATGGTCGCCCCCACCTGCGCGCAGGCTTCGAGAAAGCCAGTGCCCACAGGCGACGGCGTCACCGTTCCGCCCAGAATGGCGATGCGCCGGTGGCCTTTGTCCAGAAGCCGCCGCGCCAACCGCCGGCCGCCCTCCAGTTCGTCTTCATAGACAGCAGGAAATCCAACACCGGATTTGCCAACCATCACGGCGGGACAACTGAATTTCGGCAACGTCAGGGAATCCGCCGGACAAATAACCATCCCGGCCACCCCAAAATGGATCAGGGCAGCGATCCGGTCAGCGGCCGCCTGTGGTTCAGAGGGAAGGCAGGTCAGGATGACCCGGCACCCCGCCTGAGCCAGCAACGGTTCCAAGACCGCAAGACGGAGAGCCGCGGCGGGGAAGTCAGCAGAAATCGCCAAACCCACAAGGGTATTACGACCTGCCACCATGTCCAAGGCCGCAAGACTGGGCGCGTACCCCATCTGTCGAATGGCGGCCTGAACCCTCTCCCGGGTGGCGTGGCTGATGCCGTACTGCTCCGCCCGGCCATTGGCAACGGCGGATGCTGTCGATTTCGAAACCCCCGCAGCGGCAGCCACATCGCGCAGCCGCGCCCCTCCTTTTATTCGTTTATTTGCCATCTGAATCGATTCAGATCGCAAATATGGGGACGTTGGTCAAGTCTGAACTGACATGAAATCCGACCATAACGGGACGCAAGAATCGTTCGCCAGGGACGGCGAACGCCACCACTATTCCGGAAAGACGCCCTATCGGATCATGATCAACAGCATCTTAAAGCGCTCAATGGCGCGAACGGAATGAGGCACATTCGCTGGCATGATGAAGAGCTGCCCCGCCTTCACCACATTCGGCACACCCCCTACCGTCAACTCCGCCAGCCCGTCCACAATCTGAACCGTCGCATCAAATGGGGCCGTATGCTCACTCAAGCCCTGCCCCTTATCAAAGGCGAACAACGTCAGGGTCCCGGTCTTCTTATCTAAAAGGGTCTTACTGACCACCGACCCGGCCGCATATTCCACCCCCGTCGCCAACTCAATCGCCTTACCTTTATAGTCATCCTGATCATTCATATAGTTCTCCTCCTTTTATGACACTACCCACTCGTTTTTCAAAATATCGCCCTGAATCCCCACCACCACACATTTAAGGGGAATCTTCCGCTTCGCCTGACTGGCGGCCGCCTGCGCCAGCCGGAGCAACCCGGAACAGCAGGGCACCTGCATGATCATCACCGTCAAGGTGTTGATTTTGGCCTCATCAATCAGCGCCGTGATCTTTTCAGAATAGATCTCCTGCTCAGCGTCCAGTTTCGGACAGGCGATGGCTAAGACCTTTCCTTTCAGATACTCCTTATGGAAATCGCCCAGCGCATAGGCAGTGCAGTCTGCGGCCAATAACAGGTCGGCTCCCTGGAAATGCGGAGCCTGGGGCGAAATCAGATGAAGTTGAACCGGCCAGTGCGTTAACTGGGAGGGGCGTACCCCGCTTGCAGGCAGCTCACCGGCATCCGGCTTGGCAAACTGCATGGCACGTGAGCCGGGACAGCCCCCTCCTCCATGGGGATGAGGACTGGATGCGATCAGGGGATTGGGTAGCCCTTTTTGGGTGAGCACCGCCAACGCCTGCTTCAGGAACTCTTCCTGTTTATGATCACGCAGATGCGTCAGGTGCGCCTTGAGCGTGGCAGGCCCCTGCGTGATAATCGCCTCCATCACCACGGCCTCGTTGTAGGGCTCTGCTTCCCGCGATTCAATGGAGATCGCCCCCTCTGGACAATGCCCCAGACAGGCCCCCAGCCCATCACAACTCAAATCGCTGACAAGCCGGGCCTTCCCATCCAGAATCTGAATGGCCCCTTCGGGACAATTGGGAATGCACAACCCGCAGCCGGTACATTTCGCCTCGTCTATTTTGATGATATTTCGTTTCATTTGATTTGGCCTCTCCTTAATGTCTGCCCACAGGATAGAGCTTTCAGAAGATCCTAACATTGATCTGTATCAAGAGATCAAAATTCTTCTTCAACCCTAATCCGACATAGCTGGAACCAAAATGAAGAGCTTGAACAGAAGTCGCAAAGTGCGCAAAGTGCTACGGCGAAGACGCCGTAGCATGGATTTATTTTCAAAACTATTCCGCATGTGCGGCATCTTTGCCGCACATGCCTTTGCGAACTTTGCGACTTCTGTTCAAATTATTTCTTTGCGTCAATCCACCGGGTCATATAGAAGCATTGGTCATGAAAGGGTACATCCAGATTTACACCGGCGACGGCAAGTGCAAAACCACCGCGGCACTGGGCCTCATCATGCGCGCCGTCGGGTCTGGCCTGCGCGTCTACTTCGGCCAATTCATCAAAGGCCGTGAATATAGTGAAATCCGCATCCTGAAAGCCCGTTTTCCGGAAGTGACCGTAGCGCAGTTTGGTCATGGCCACTTCATCCGGGGAAAAGCCGCAGAGGACGAAATCAGCGCAGCGGTCAACGGCCTGAAACACCTGGAAGAGGCCATGCAAAGCGGCCTCTATGATATTGTGATCGGGGATGAGGCCCATACCGCCGTCGCGGCCGGGCTCTTTACCGACGCCGACCTGCTGGCGCTCTGCGATCGCAAGCCGGACTCCGTCGAACTGGTGTTGACGGGCCGCGGCGCCGGCCCTGCCCTGCAGGCCCGCGCCGATCTGGTGACGGAAATGACCTGCATCAAACATTATTACAATGCAGGCGTCAAAGGCCGCCCCGGCATTGAATCTTAAGCTGAAAGGCACCCCCCATGAGCGAACATGACTCCATCAAGCTGAGATTCGAAAACGGAGTGACGCGGGAGTGCGCGCCCCGGACCGCCCTCAAAGACATCCTCCCCTCGCCTACCGCCCCCAACGGACTGCCCTACATCGCCGCCCTTATTAATAATGACACCACGTCGCTCTGCTATCCCGTCGACATGGATAGCGACGTCAAGCTCCTGACCATGACTGATCCACAGGGCTGGCACGTCTACCACCGGTCCCTCGCCTTTCTCCTCGCCAAAGCCGTAAAGGAACTTTTCCCCGCCGCGGCTTTTTCGGTCGATTATGCCGTCGGGGATGGCCTGTTCTGTGACTTTGAGCCCAAGGCGGGGGAACGGAACAGCACCATTACCCGGGAACAGGTCGATGCCATCCGCGACCATGTCAGGATGTTAATCGCCAGGAAGCTCCCGATCGAACGGAAAAAGATATCGTTTGAGGATGTCTCCCGCCGGCTGGCGGAAGCCCGCCAAACCGATAAGCTCAACCTGCTACGTTTCCGTAACCCGCCCCGGGTTGTCATTCACGAGTGCGAAGGCTTCTACGACCTGGCCCAAGGCGTCCTGGTCCCCGATACGGGCGCTTTACACCTGTTTGAGCTGATCCACTACCCCCCCGGCTTCATCCTCCAACTCCCGGAGCAGGGGAATGGCTCGCAAATCGCCCCCTTCCGCGAATTGCCGCATCTCTCCAGTATTTTCCGTGAACGGAAGGCGTGGGTCCGGACGATGGGGGTCGGTACCGTGGGCCGGCTGAACGAGGTCGTGGTGAATGGGGATGTGAGCGACTTTATCAAGGTTTCCGAAGCCCTTCATGAGAAAAACGTGGCCCGGATCGCCGATGAGATTTACCGGCGGCGGGAATCGATCCGGATCATTTTAGTGGCGGGTCCCTCCTCCTCCGGCAAGACCACGTTTGCCAAACGGCTGGCCATCCAGTTACGCGTAAACAGCTTCAGGGTTCTGACCATCTCGCTGGATAATTACTTTCACGAACATGCCAAAACGCCTCGTGACGAGACCGGCAACCCGGACTTTGAACATCTCCGGGCCCTCGATCTTGAACTTTTCAATGAGCACATGGGTCAGATCATCAAAGGGGAGGAAATTGAGCTTCCGGAATTCAACTTTGAAACCAAGTTGCGGGAATTCAACGGCCGGAAACTCAAACTGGAAAAAGATGACATCCTCATTATCGAGGGCATTCATGGCCTCAACCCCCTGCTGACGGAAATGATCCCTGAACCGGCCAAATTCAGGGTCTATGTCAGCGCCCTGACGCAGCTCAGTCTCGATGCCAACAACCGGATCTCCACCACCGACAACCGGCTGATCCGGCGCATGGTCAGGGACCACAAATACCGGGCCCACTCCGCCCTCAAAACCCTGCGGATGTGGGCGTCTGTCCGCAAAGGGGAGAAGCAATGGATTTTCCCCTTCCAGGAGAACGCCGACGCCACCTTCAATTCCGCGCTCGACTATGAACTGGCCGTCCTTAAACCCATCGCTGAACCCCTGTTGATGGAAGTGAAACCCTTTGACCCTGAATATGCCGAGGCGCGCCGCCTCACGGCCTTCCTCACCAACTTCATCGGCATTTCCGACCGGGAAGTGCCCAACACCTCGATGTTGCGGGAGTATATCGGGCGCAGCAGCTTTAAATATTAACCAGATGAAGACTTCACCACTAATTGGGAAATGAAGAAAATAATATTTCACGCGAAGCCGCAAAGACACGAAAAGACCCCCAAAATGTTTTGCGATTTGTCGTGGCTGGGCGGAGCTGTATATTTTCAAAGTTTGACTGATAGATGTCTCCCAGCCGCGAAAAATCGCAAAACGGTGTTTCCGTGACATTGGAAAAGAATATATATACTGGCATTTCTTCGAAGAAACCGTGGCGTTTATTTTCTCCGCATGTACTCGTGCGGAAAAATTAACGCCACATTTGTATTTTCTTCGCGCGCTTCGCGGCTTCGTGTGAAAAATTCTTTATCCGGATTTCTTTCATTTCTTAAATTAGTGGTGAAGTCCCTCTTTTCGGCGGTGCTGGTGGATAATATGACGATAGTATATATTAACTAATATTATAGTTGATTTAATTAATCAGATCCGGCAAAACAGGCGGCATGACACGCTACAGCATGCCCCTCTTCCCGAGAAGCTGCCGGTATCAGGCACTGGCGCTCCCCGCCAAGGCCTGCGTCAAGGACGGCGCCCCACCCTCCACCTTCCCCTGGTCGGAACGGCATCTGCGTTGCGTGTGGGCCGACTCCGCGCTCCGCCCTTCTGCGCTAACCAGCATGGATGGACGCACCGTTTCGGTCGTGAGCCCAGGCCGCTGGAATCTCGAGGCCGGGCCGGACTTCCTGGATGCCATTCTCAAAATCGGGCCGGATGAATGCACGCTCCGCGGCGATGTTGAACTGCATATCCGTCCGCTGGACTGGCGCTATCACAAACATGCCGCGGACCCGCGATATAAGAACGTGATGGCCCATATCACGTATTTCGAGGGACTGCTGGCGCCGGCCGATATGCCCGCCTCCGTCCTGCAAATTCCCCTGCGTGCCGCACTCCAGCGCCTCCCCTCGTTTTCCTTTGATGGACTGGATTTGACGGCCTACCCGTTCGCCGCCCTTGCCCGGCGTCCTCCCTGCGCGGAGATCCTCACCAGCTGGTCCCCTGATCAGCGCGGCGCCCTGCTCGATGGCGCCGGCGAGGAGCGCTTGCGCCTGAAAACGGAGCGGATGACCAAACACATCGGGGAGAAGGGAAAGGATCAGGCCCTCTACGAAGAACTGATGGGCGCCCTGGGTTATAAGCATAACCGGCTGGCCTTTCTGACCTTGGCCCGGGCACTTCCCTTGGAGCGGGTACGACTGGAGGCCGCGTCTTCACCCCTCCATGCGTACGCCCTGTTTCTCGGCGTCGGGGGGCTGTTACCCCAGCAATCCAACCCCCTCTGGGACGGTGAGACCCGGGCCTTTATCCGGGCACTCTGGGACTTCTGGTGGAAGCACCAGTCCGAGTGGCATGATCAGGTCATGAACCGGGAGGCCTGGACGCTCGCCAATTTGAGACCGGCGAACCATCCCTTGCGCCGGCTCATGGCTGCCGCATACCTCTTTGCCGGCACCCCGCCTGATATGGATTTATTTTCCGAAGCAGACGTGCCTGCCCCCTGCGTCCGCTCATGGCTGAGCCGTCTTAAGGCGCAAGGCGGCACCAGCTATTGGGCCTGGCGAGGCAGTTTTGCGACACCCCGCTATCCCCAACCTGAATCGTTGATTGGGCAGGGGCGGGCGGCCACAATTCTGACCAATGTGATGCTTCCCTGGTGGGCGGCCACCGGCGCCCTTTCATTGGATTCCACCCTGATGGACAGCCTCCCGCAGGAGGATACCAACCGTTTCATCAAACACACCGCGCATGCCCTCTTCGGGCACGATCACTCGCCGACGCTATACAACTCCGGGCTACGTCAGCAGGGCTTGCTTCAAATCTTCCATGACTTCTGCCTGAGCAGTAAAAACGGCTGTGCCGGCTGCCCCCTCCCCATTGCGCTCGCAGAAGAGTGAAGACTTCACCACTAATTTTGGAAATTCCGGAAATCCAAATAAGATTTGTTGAACAGAAGCACGCGAAGATCGCGAAGAAGAGATAAATGTTTTGCGATTTTTGTGTCTGGCGTGTACGCCATCCATCAAAAATCGCAAAACGGTTTTTCATGAATTGAAGAACGAAACGGAATGCAGAGACTTGCGCGGCTATTTTCTATGATTCCTTAAGAACACGTTGCGGGATTTTTATGCGGAGTACCCGCCGCATACAAATCCCGCAACATTTCTTCTTCGCGGCCTTTGCGAGCTTCTGTTCAAAAAATCTTATCTGGATTTAGCTGATTTCTTCAATTAGTTGAAGTCTTCCTATATTTACGTGTGAGGAGCAGGCTCGGGGGTTACCAGAAAGAATAGGAGCCGGTCGCGAGCACATAGAGGCCGAGGAGGTAGTTGGTGGTGACGTGGGCCACGGAAACGGTGGCCATGTCACCCTTACGGCAATAGAGCCACCCATACGCCAGCCCGGCCAGCACGCCAACTAACCAGCGGTTATGCTCAAACCCGAAGGCCAGGGCGGTCAGGAGAAATAACCCCCGCCCCACCGTTCGGGGATCCACGGAAAGAAAGTCCGATTTAACCAGCCACCGCATGAAGAACCCGCGCCAGAAAAACTCCTCGATGACGGCGATCACACAAGCCGACCCCGTTAATTTCACGATCGACAACAGCCAGCCGCATTGCTCAGGAGCATAGTGCTGGCCCGTTCCCGGATCACTCCCCCGGATAAAATACCGGGCATAGAACTCATGGATATCCGGAAATTGCCGGATCCAGGCCGACTCGGGAAGAATCCAGACCACCGCTACCCCCACCCCCACCAGAACTCCCAGGGGGAGGGACCGGACCGTGATGCCGGGATAATAGCGCCAGGGCCTCAATGCGAGAAAGGCCACCAGACTCACGGCCATTTGAATCGCATACCGGAGCGCCACATTCTGCATCGGCAGGCTCATAATGCCGACCCATAACAAAAAGGGGATCACATGACGGGCCACGGCCCACGTTTTTTCCCTGTGATGTAAAGTCATGATCATAGAAATTAAGAGATTGTTTTACGCAAGAACTCAACAACCGGTTCGCGTCGCCCTCACCTTGCGACAGGCCGCAAGCACCTCTTCCACGCCCACCTGCTCCATACAGGCAATGGTCCGGCAGTATTTGTGGTAGCCGAAAATAAAACAGGGGGAACAGGCCATTGGCTTCCGAACCACGGCAACCGCCTGACTTTCCCGGCACCACTTTCCGGCATCGCTGGGGCCAAACATCACCACGGCAGGGACATCAAATGCCGCTGCCAGATGAGCCAGCCCCGAGTCGCCCCCCACAAACAACGCCGCATGCGACAGAATTTCAGCGGTTTGTGAAATCGTCAGCCGCCCAGCCAGCACCCTGATGCGATCCGGCCTCCCGCATTGCTCAGCCACCCGGTTTGCCAAAGCCCGGTCATCCCGCCCCCCGACCAGCCCGACGAGCGCCTCCGGTTCAGCACAGAGCCCGTTCACCAAATTGACGAACCGGGAAAAGGCCCACGTCTTGTATCGCATGGACGCTCCCACGTGGACAAGAATCAGCGGCGGGTTCTGCACTGGTTTACGTATCAGAACCGCGGCCTCATCCGGCAGTTGACTGTCCGGGACCGTCAGACAACCGGATACCTGGCCCTGACCGGAAATACCAAACAGGGCCAATAACTTTACAAACTCATCCGCCTCATACCCCTCCATGTCATAGGAGATCAGATGGGTGTAAATGGGGTTGCGTCCGGGATTGATTTTGTAGCCGATCCGGATCGGCGCCCGGCTCAGCCCCGCCATCACGGCTGAGAAGTAATGAAACTGCTCTGAATCTATCGCCACATCATATCCACCTGACCAAAGTCGACACAACAAACGCAAAGGATGGGCGTCATAGGTGAAGACATTGACGGGAAACTTCGAGAGTTTGAGGATGTCCTCGTTGCGTCGCTCACAGATCAGATCAATCTGCGCCCCGGGACAGGCGGCATGGAGCTTTCTTAACATGGGCTGCAAAAGGATCATGTCCCCCAACCCGCCCGGACGGATCACCAGGATGCGCTTGATCCCCTCCGCATGACATTCCCTTGCGGCCGCCTCCCGATGCAGCAGATACAGAATCCGGCCCCCGGCCCAGCAAAGGAACAGGCCCACCGTCGCATCCAATAGCTTTAAGAGGCGTACACTCATGATTTCCTGCGCCTGGAAACAATCCATATCATAATAATCAACCCACCGAGGGTGGTGGCCAGATAGCCTACGATATCACTTCCCGTTGTTCCATAATAGAGTTCCACCTCCGCCTGATCGGGGAACACACACATAAAGCCAGGCGAGACACAATAGACCTGTTTTGCGCCACGAACCTTCCAATTCGGGAACCAGGTCACCTTGATGATGTGGGGAAGCCCCAGCGCCGTAGTCCTGAAACGAATCCGGTCATCGGTCACCACCTCGTCACTGATGCACTGTGTGCCGGCCAGGGATATCGGCTGGCCACCCCTCGCCAGTTCCGGCCTGTCCACGGTCATCCCGGGCATTTTCCAGATCACGAATTGATCCAGAGCCTTTACATCATAAAGCCACGCCAGGGAGCGCTCCTTCCACCGGTCGGTGGCCACCACCTTCGGGAGGCGGGGCGGGATGAACACATAGCGCCCCTCATGGGTCATCAGTTCATAAAGTTCCCACTCCTCCTCGCGGGCCATAAAGCGCCATTCCTTCATGGATCGCAACGCCTGCCGGGTCAGGGTACTTCGCGCGATAAAATGCTTAACGTTGAACAATTCCAGATGCCGGGTGGCCCGGGTAAAATCAAAGGTGGCCGGGATTACGATGGGAGGGAACCCGGCACAGGACGGGGAGCTTTCACCCTGTATGTAATACGAATACATGGAACCCAGCCCCGAATTGACCAACCCTCCCTCAAAAATGGGTTTCCCGATCAGGTGAGGAACCAGTTCAAAGATACGGCTGGACCCCAATTGATTGTTCTCCTCGCACAGGTCATTTGCCAATCGTCCGGGCGAACCTTTCAGAAGAGGAATCAATTTCGTGAACACGGCCGCTGACGGTTTGGATTCCAAGCCTGAGAAATTCCATTTCGCCCAGGCGTGCGTCAGCCCCGGGGCACCAATCCCACCGATCGATTCGCTCAACACCACCGCTCCGAGAACTGCAGGGACAAGCAAACAGACCCACACCCGCCCCCGCCTTGTCCGCTCAAGCAATACCCCCGCTCCAACGGCGCCAAGCGCCATGAGGGCAAAGAAAATAAAGGGCCACAGGCGCACATTTACAAATACTGGCGAGAGTGTCTGCCCACCTTTAAACAGGACCACACTCACCGCCAGCATCCATGCCAGCAACCAGACCACCGGAAGAGAGCGCCGAATCCCGGCTACCAGGGCGACTCCTGCAAAAATCAGTACGCCCACACTGTATTCAGGGAAGGATCTCACGAGTGACAACTCCCAGTTGACCCCGAAATCCATACTGCAGTCCGATTTTGCGATCAGCGGGATCAGCCACCACCCCATCAGCAGCAGGGCCAAGCCCGCCTCCACCGCCAACACCCTGAGGCCTCGCAGGAATGAGGGTGTTTTGGGGAGCACCGGCACAATCGCCAGCGTCACGAACATGATCACGGACGTAAAGAAATGCGACGCCAGCACCAGCACAAACAGCAGGATTGTGCGCATCCTGACCTCCCCGTCCGAAATATCCTTTGCCCCATAGGCCAGGGCTGGCAGCATGAGGGCAAAACTCCAGCTATTGGCAATCATCCCCGCCAGGGTGCTGGACGTATTGACGCCCCACATCGTGTGGGACTGCACAAACAGGAACGGCACCATGGCCAAGGCCATCACGAGCGGACCGGGCCCCGGGACCCGCCACACCCGGGCGGCCCAATAGGCACAGCAGGGCGTCAGCACCATCCCGGCAATGCTCACCACCTTGAAGGCGATATTCAGCGGGATCAGCACACTCAAAAAAGCGGCCGACATATAGGGAAGGACAAAATAATACTGGAACATCGGGAACCCGCACCACCACCCTCCCGCCCAGGAAATAATCCGCCCATGATGGAGCAGTTGTTCCTTCAAGTGACTGACCAGATAGAGGTGGGCTGGGGTATCCCCTCCTACGGGAGTGGTATTCCGGATCAAATCCACGGGAGAAAACTGCCAGAGCGTGAAGACACACAACCCCGTCAGGACCGCGGCATCAAAAAAAGATCCGGTCGCGGTGAGGGGGATCGGTAGACGCCTCTGCCTGAACGTCAAGGTTAACCATCCCAGTAAGAGAAAAGCCGAAAGCGCGCCCCAGAACCAGTACGACTGCCCGACCCATTGGGCCTCAGTCACCGTGATCTCGCTCGAAAACGAAGCGGCTTTCCCTTTCCCTGTGGGAGGGGCGCTATGCGCCGCGACAGACTGTGCACGGTCCTGGGTTGACGTCGCGGCGCATAGCGCCCCTCCCACGGGGAAGGAGCCTTGCACCTGCTCCACAAGCGCCGTAACGGGATAAGTCCCCCCGGGCATTGAGGTGTGGTTTATCAGGGTAAAGGATTCAAGCCGAGGGGCATCGGGTTCCAGCAGCACTTTCCGCGACCCCGTTTCACAGGAAAACCCCGCCGGCAGAATGAGACTGATACTGACTTCAGCAGGCTCGTCCTGCAGTAATATCAGCTGAACCGCGATTTTGCCCGTTCGTCCTACCGAAGCAGAGGACAGTTTGCCGGAAACCCAGGCATCATCATTCGTCAGCGTCGCCAATGAAACCAGTGGCATCACCACCAGGTAGGCCGCCAGTAGAGTCCGCCAGGCGGACAACAAAGGCAGGTGCTTAGGCTGTAGGCTGTAGGCTATTAGACTATTTCTCATAGTTTCACCTAACAGACTACAGGCTAAAACACTACAGCCTAATTGATCAGGCGGACGGTGCGGTTACCCTTTTCGATCCAGCCGACAATCACGGGCTTGGAGCCGGTCTTGCGGAGAATGGTGATGGACTTCTCCACATCCTGCTTCTTCACCACCACCACCATGCCAATCCCCATATTAAAGACCCGGTACATCTCCTCGCGGTCCACTTTGCCCACGCGCTGGATAAACTGATAGACCTCAGGCACCGCCCAGGAGGCCCGGTCAAAGACCGCATTCACCGTATCAGGCAATACCCGCGGTACATTATCCGGGAACCCGCCCCCGGTGATATGCGCCATGCCACGGACCTTGACGGATTTCATCAGGGTGGTGACCGGCTTCAAATAGCTCCGGTGCACCGCCAGCAACACCTCTGCCACCGTCTTGTTCGTACCCGGCAGCCGATCGGTGATTTTCAATTTGGCCTTCTCGAAAATGACCTGACGCGCCAGTGAATAGCCATTGGTATGCAAGCCTGACGAAGGCAATCCAATCATCACATCCCCGGGCCGGATGGATTTACCGGTCACCACCTGCCGGCGATCCACCTGTCCAACGATGGTCCCCACCAGATCGTACTCCTTCGGAGGGTAGAGGCCGGGCATTTCCGCCGTCTCCCCGCCCAGCAAGGCACAGCCATTCTCGCGGCAGGCTTTGCAAAGGCCGCTCACCACCTGCTCAAAGATGGGCCCGTCAAACTTGGAGATCCCGACATAATCCATGAAGAACAAGGGGACCGCGCCCTGAACCAGAATGTCATTCACACAATGATTGACGATATCCTGACCAATGGTGTCATGCTTGCCTGCCATCGCGGCGATCTTGAGCTTGGTCCCGACCCCGTCCGTACTGGCCACCAGGATCTTGTCTTTGCCGGGAGAGGCAAAGAAGCCGCCAAATGATCCAATTTCATTCAAAACCCCAGAGGTCCGGGTGGACTTCACCATCTTCTTGATGGAGGCGATCCCCTTCATCTTCTGGTCAATATCCACACCCGCCGCCGCGTAGGCAGATTTGTTCTTTGTCGTCACTTTTTTCATAACTTCAGGCTCCTTTAATACAAATTCAAGACTTCACCACTAATTTGAGAAATGGAAGATATCCAGATAAGGATTTTGAATCCCGCGTATGCGGGACTCGCGAAACACGCAAAGAAAAGCAAATTCCAAGGGAAGTCGTTTTGCGATTTTTATAGCTGGCGTAACCGCCAGATATAAAAATCGCAAAACATTATCCTTTGTCCGGATTTCTTCCATTTCCTCAATCAGTGGTGAAGTCTTCTTCTTACAATCCGACGGCTTTAAAAGTCCGGTTAACATCCTTGAAATGGGTCGCAAGATCAAACACTTTGTCCAAATCGGCGGCCGTCACCTTGGTCATGATCTCTTTGTCAGCCTCGATCAGGGCGCGCAAACTTTGTTTGGTATTCCATGAGGCCATGGCGTGGGTCTGCACCATCCGGTACGCCTGCTCGCGGGTAAACCCTTTCTGCGTGAGCATCAGGAGCACCTGCTGGGAATGAATCAACCCGTGGGTCAGGTTAAGATTGGCCTTCATCTGTTCCGGCGACACCAGCATATTGCGGGTCAGCTTCTCCAGCCCGACCAGCATGTGATCAAGGGCAATGGTGCTGTCGGGCATAATGACGCGCTCCACCGACGAGTGGGAGATATCCCGCTCATGCCACAGCGCCACATTCTCCAGCGCCGCAACCAGGTTTCCCCGCAGCAGCCGGGCCAGTCCGCACAGTTTTTCGCCGGTAATGGGATTCTTCTTGTGCGGCATCGCCGAGGAGCCCTTCTGGTCCTTGCCGAAATACTCCTCCACCTCCAGCACTTCGGTGCGTTGCAGGTGCCTGAACTCCGTGGCCCAACGATCGACCGAGGCGCCAACCAGGGCCACCGCCGACATGTATTCCGCATGCCGGTCGCGCTGCAGGATCTGGGTGGAAATGGCCGCGGGCTTGAGCCCGAGCTTTTTGCAGACATACTGTTCCACAAAAGGATCGATATGGGCGTGGGTCCCCACCGCCCCTGAAAGCTGGCCCACCCGGATCACTTCACGGGCCGCCTCGAGGCGTTTGACCGCGCGGCCGAATTCATCATACATCAAGGCCATTTTCAGGCCGAAGGTGATGGGTTCAGCGTGAACCCCATGGCTCCGTCCGATCATGGGGGTCATTTTGTATTTTTTGGCTTTGGCCGCCGCCGCTTTCCGCACCGCTTTCACATCGGCAATCAGAATATCCATGGCTTGGACCATCTGAACGGCCAGGGCGGTATCCAGCACATCCGAACTGGTCAGCCCCCGGTGAATGAAGCGGGAGGAGGGGCCCACATGTTCGGCCACATTGGTGAGGAAGGCGATCACATCATGATTCACCTTTGCCTCGATCTGATTGATCCGTTTGACGCTGAAAGCGGCGCGGGACTTGATGCGTTTCAGATCTGCGGCCGGGACCACTCCGAGCTGATGCATGGCCTCACAGGCCAGGATCTCGATGTTCAGCCAGATTCTGAATTTGTTTTCGTCTTCCCAAATATTTCCGATTTCAGGACGCGTATACCGTGGAATCATATGTCGTTCTCCTCTTGAAAATGCGGTCGAAGCCTAGTGAATTTCGCCCCCCGATGCCAGCAAATACGCACATAAATGAGATGAAGAGAAGCGGGACTTCACCACTGATTTAAGAAATGAGAGAAATGAAGACTTACGATACGATAATGTTTTGCGATTTTTATGGCTGGCGAGTACTCCAGCCACAAAAATCGCAAAACGGTGTCATGGCCCCCCTGAAAAACCGTTGCGGCCATTGTGTTCGGGTACCCACGAACACAATGGCCGCAACATTATTCGTTTCTACTGATTTCCCCCATTTCCTCAATCAGTGGTGAAGTCTTTTTCATTCTAGCGTAATTCGTCGCCATTCCAGCTTATCGGAATTTCCGAAGTTTATGAGATACCCAACGGACAACTTGCTTGCCTTGAGGTAGTTCATAATTTGCGCCAGATGATCATGAGTCAAAATGACTGTAGCCTTGAGTTCGACGATCACTTTATCGAAGGCCACGATATCCGCGATATAGGTCTTTCTCAAAACAGAATCTTTGTAATACAGCTTCAATTCATGCTGGGACTGATGAGGAATACGTCGCCGCTCTAACTCAATTTCCAGTGATTGCTGATAGACCTCTTCTAGAAAGCCGTACCCCAACGTATTGTAAACCTCAAATGCGGCTCCCATGACTTCGTACCCCTCTTTTTCCAGCATACCCACCTCATTAATTTATACTTATATTTGCTATTAGTATAATAGATACTGAGGGCTAAATCAAATATTAAAATCCCCCTTACCCCCCCTGAAGAACCGTTGCGGCCATTGTGTTCGGGTACTCACGAACACAATGGCCGCAACATTATTCGTTTCTACTGATTTCTTCCATTTCTTCAATCAGTGGTGAAGTCTTTTTTCTTTTCAGAACATATGAAGCAGTGCGGATTGCGGGTGAGCGGGACTTCACGGAATTTCATGGTGAGGGCATTGAAAACCAGAAGGCGATTGGTGAGAAGGTCCCCCATCTTTAAGAGATACTTGATGGCCTCCATGGCCTGGATGGCCCCGATCACGCCGGGGACAGGGCCCAGGGGCCCCGCAGGGACACCGGCCGGCGGCGGCGCCTCCCCGAACACGCACCGGTAGCAGGCCGATTGACCCGGCAACACCGTCATCACCTGACCCTGGAACGCCAGGATCCCGGCATGTATATAGGCCTTTTGATAGGCATGGCAGGCTTCCGCAATGACAAATTTCGAGTCAAAGTTATCTGTCGCGTCCAGGATGACCTGATACTCCTTGAGCAGTGCCCCCGCATTTTCAGCTTGAAAACGGACCCGATAGGGAATGACCGATACGTCCGGATTCAAGGCGTTTATTTTACCGGCAGCGGACTCCACTTTCGGCACGGTGAGGTCCGCGGTTGAATGCAGGATTTGACGCTGAAGATTGCTCAAGTCAACCACGTCGGAATCGACCAACCCGAGTTTACCTACCCCTGCGGCCGCCAGATACAAGGCCGCCGGCGAACCCAGGCCGCCGGCCCCGATTACCAACACACTCGAAGCCAGAAGTGTTTGTTGTCCTTCAACTCCGATCTGGGGAAGGGTCAAATGCCGGGCATAGCGGGAGTGTTGAGCGGTGGTTAAACCCATACAGTTATCACTCTCGCTGTTCCCTCGCACCAATCCACACCCTCACCCCCACCCTCTCCCCTGAAGGGAGAGGGAGAATCCGATCACGGGGTTGGCTCACTTTTGGCGCTATCTTTTTTCGCCTTGCTCGCCACCTTCAAGGCCGCGGCCTTCTCTTTTTCCGCCGCCTTTAAGGCATCGGCCTTCCGCTGATCCCGGGCCTGTTTCGATTTAAGAAGATGTCCCTGGCTCAGCGACGTTTCTTCCGGCATGCCTTCCTCGCTTTGAACGGTGCGGGGATTGGCCAGACCCACCGTGACAAAGATAATCGTCTCGGTCTGCAAATGCTGCTTATGGGTATGGGTGAACAGGAGTTTCCCGATCAGGGGAATATCGCCCAGTAACGGGATCTTGATCACATTATCCTGATCGGTGGTTTCCGTCAGACCGCCGATGGCCGCGGTCTTGCCGTTTTCCAAACTGAACACCGTCTTGATCTTCTTGGTGGCCTCGATCGGATACTTGGTGCCATCCGGCGCATCCAGATCCTTGACATACCGGCTGAGCGTGGGCGAAATCCGTACCGAAATGTTGCTCTGGTTATTGATCGTCGGCGTGACCTCCAGCGAAATTCCGAACTCGAAATACGGCTTGATGGTGTCCAGGGCATACGTGGTTGAATTCGCCTGCCCCTGCTGGCCCGCCGTCACGGTTCCCTTGATATTGGGCTGATTCTGCCCGATATGGATCGTCGCGGTCTCCTCATTTGCCACAATAATCTTCGGGTTCGACACAATGGAGATCCCGTTGATCTGCTGCAACGCACTCAACACCACGCGAAATTCATCCGCGCTCAACACCGCTGTCCGCACATCGGTAATGGTCTGATCCCGGTTTTTCGTCAAATTCTTTGTGTAATCCATGCTTTTCTTAATGGAATCGGACGTCTGTTGCCCCCCGCCGGCACTCACTGTACTGGACAACCCGCCCACCGTGCTATTCGCCTGGACAGAACTGTTGTTGCCATTAAGGACATCCGAGGAGCTTCGGGAGTCGGTCTGAGCACTGCCTGACTTATTTCCGTTCACCTTGGTCACACTGTCATTAAGCGTCCGGGTCAGGGAGGCGGCTCCGATTCCGTATCCTTCCAGGACCTGCCAATTAACCCCCAGATCCTTGATGGCTTCATCCGATAGCTCCAGGATTTTGGTTTCAATGTAAACCTGCTGGCGCGGCACATCAATTTCCGTGACCACCTTGATGATGGAACTCAGATCCGCGGCCGTGGCCCGGACAATGAACGCATTGGCATTGGGAAACGCCGAGACCGAGCCGCCCTTACCGAGCATGGTCTGCACCACCACAACCACATTTGACACCTGGGCGTAATTGAGAAAGATCGGCTGGGCGATCAGGGGTTCCGCGCCGGGGACCTTGGTCATGACGCTGTAGATTCCTGATCCCGGGACTTTCTCGGACACCATCAGGCTGTACATGTCCAGAATGGAGTCCAAAGCGGGCTTCCACTCCACATCCTGCAAATTCACCGTTACCTTACCTTGAAGGTTCGTCGACGAGGAAATAATATTGGCCCCTGAAATCCGGGTAAACAGACGCACCACATCCTGTAAGGGGACATCATCCAGAGAAATCGAGATCAAGTTCTGTTTTTCAGACACGCCCGTAAATGACGCCACCGGCATCAACTCCGCTGAGGTGTCCGCAGACGT
Source organism: bacterium (assembly GCA_037128595.1). Classification (NCBI taxonomy): domain Bacteria; species bacterium. Next base: position 10,156 of record JBAXWB010000042.1, on the reverse strand, counting down.
CACGACATTGGATACGGAGACCTCGCCACCCTTCTGTACGACGATGTCAACTGCACCCGTGGCAATGACTGTCACCAGGTTATTAGTCACTCCCCCGGAAGACGGGGCTACTCCCGTCGTCTCCACGATGACGCCCTGAGGGGAGACGACGGTCTCCTGCAATACCGCAGCCTGCTGAACCGGGGCCAAGGTATCTCCTGCCGTCCCCGCAATCGGCATGGAAGCCATGTCCGAAAGCGTCACAAACTCGGTATCAGGCGTCGAGGCTACGCCTTGCGGCCCGAATGTGGCGCCTAAACTTATCCCGCAGGACAGCAGGGTAATACATACAAATGACAGTAATCGTTTCATAGTTCAGCCTTTCCTCTTAATACGCAATTATGCGGTAAAACCGGTTTGTAACACCCAGCACCGTGGTGTCAGTGCAATTCGTGATCATATCCAAGCCCATGACGGCGGAATAGCCCGGCAGATTCGCCCAGACCGTACTGGACGACAGCGTGCCGGCGTATTGCACCGCATAATTCCAATTCAACCGGGCGAACCAGGTCAGGGTGAAACTCGTATTGGTACCCGATGACGTCATGGCCGTTAGTTGCGTGAGCCCGTTGGTCGCGGCCGCCGGATCCACCTGCACCATCAGGATGCGATTGTGGGAAGTGTCCGCAATGTAAAGATAACCCCGCGAATCCCACTCAACGTCTCCCGGATGACTAAGCACATTACTCCCCACTAGACTCGTCCAAGTCATTGAGGTCATGTCCGAAAAGGCGACACGGCTGTCATAATTATTCGCCACATACAAGTTGCCATTCCCTATCGTCATGCCGCCAGGATCCTGCAAACCTCCCTGGCTGGCATCCCGCCCACCTAGCAGCCCAAGATATAGCCCCGTTTTTGCGAATTTCTGAATCCGGTTCAGCCCGTTTGTCTGCGTTCCATCATCAGAAACATAAAGATTATCTGCGCTATCTATATGCAATCCCTGAGGATATTGAACTTTTCCGTCTGTTGGCCCGTTTGTGACGAACACCGACCATACTCCTGAAGTGGTCATTTTTTGCACACGATGATTCCACGTATCGGCAACATAGAGGGTAAATGCGGAATCTACAGCGACATCAGCAGGTCCGTTAAACTGCCCCAGTGCAGAGCCCGACACAAGCGTATTGGACCCAATAGCAACCCATTGTCCGTTCGTGGCAACACGTTTTTGAATACGATGATTACTTTGATCTGCCACAAAGAGATTTCCAAGTCTATCAACCGCCAAACCATTTGGTTTTTTGAATTGCCCCAAGGCCGTTCCAAACTTGCCCCAAACCGTCCACTGCTGGCTCAGCGCATCATACATTTGAATGCGGTCATTATAGGTATCCGATACAAAGAGGCGATGCAGGAGATCGGAATCCAATCCATGGGGCAGGTAGAAATCACCGGCATTTGTTGTGACTGTACCTCCAAAAACATCCGCCCGGTAGTAAGTGCCGAGCAGTTCAGTCACATGCTGATCTGTCACTATCGCGGTCTGGCTTCCTGGAGCCAACCACCCCCCATTCACCGGCTTGAATTCGACGGTATAAGTGCCTAATGGCAAGGGAATCAATGTGCCACTATTCGTCCAGTCCCCGCCGGAGACACGCCATTGCGCTCCCGTGGCAACCGCTTCGGCTGGCAACAAATCCACAGCCAAACCCGCTACCTGTGAATAGAGCCCCGTAACCACCATCAGTGCCTGATTGGTAGGAGTGACCGTAATGTTGGAGGGTGTAATCCAGCGAGATAGAGGCAGGAACTGAATCGTATGAGTCCCCATCGGCAACCCGCCCACCACCGCACCACTTACCTGCCCGGTGCCCCCATCCACCTGCCATCGGGCTCCTGCCAGTGTTGCCGCAGCGGGCGTAATGATCGCAGAAATACTGGCGGTCATGAGGGTGTAAGCGGTCACATAGGTACGAGTCTCTCCCGGATTCAAAATTATTGGCGGCACCAACGGCGGCTCAACATATCCAGGAACAGGACGATAGGAAACATTAACAACTCCGGCATCCAGGTTGGACATGACCATGTTATTAGTCATCCAATCTCCGTCGTTGACTCGCCAGGCCGCCAGAGGCGGTATCGGCACATTATTGAAAGAGATTTTAAGGGCTGATTTTTGAATATAGAGCCCATTGGTCGTGATCGCCCGGCCATTGGTCAGAATGAGCGACAGGGAGTTCGGCGTGGTCCACCCCGGCACCTCCTTGAACATCACCGTATGCGGCCCGGCCTCAAGTCCCTGCAAACTGACCCCGCTATTCTGCCAGGTGCCGCCATCCAAAGACCATTGAGCCCCGCCCCCGATTGCCTCATCCGGCTGCAGCATCACCCGGAGGGAAGGCGGCGAAATGATGGCCCCCAGACGGGTAAGCACATTGCCGTGTTTGACAGCCGCATGCCGCCATTGTGCATTCCAGTCGCTCTCGTAGGTGAAATCCTGAAAGCCGGCAGGCTGGTTGAATTCGCTCAGCGGGAACAGGTTGGTGTTTGCCTGACCGTCATCAAACCGGAAATAATCAACCAACCCGTTCGTATCCAAAGCCGAGATTACACGATTGGTATTGGCTTGAATTTGGGCTCCTGTCCTGACCTTATTCCAGAGCCTGACTTCGTCAATGGCGCCCCCGAAGTCCTCCCCGATCCTGACGAACGTTTCCCCGCCCCGCCCACTGATAGGGGGACCATCGTAAAACGTGTTCGTACTGGCTGCCACAAAGCCATTGGTGTAGAGCGTCAGCGCCGCACCCGACCGGTTGTAACTGGCGGCCAGATGAGTCCAGACCGTTGGCGCCACCGTTCCTGCCCGGACAAGATACTGCCGGCCATCCGGCCAGATATAGCCGGCATACATCCTGAGCCCGCCCGTCCCATTGGGCTCAAGGCCCATCACATAGTTAACCGCCTGGGTTCCACCCGCGAGGTTTTCCACAACACGACGCACAATGATCCCGGCTCCATCGGTGACATTGGAAGGCATGACCCATGCCTCGAGGGTCCACTCCGGCATCCGCTGGTTGATGTTTACGGGAATCTCCAAATAATCCCCGCTACTCCCGGCAAACACCACGGCCAGTGAATTCGTGGCAGGATCCACCGCATTGATGGGACTGGTTCCTGCACTCTGCTCTTCATTATCAGCAAAGCCGTCATCATCGGTATCCACAATATCCGGCCGACTCCCCTGCAGTTGTTCGATGATATTAACGACCCCATCGCCATCCCGATCTTCCTGGCTATCCAGTACACCGTCCGCGTCAGAATCAGCAAATCGGGGATTAGTGCCGGCCCAGAATTCATAAATATTAACCAAACCATCCTTATCAGGATCCCCCTTGGCTCCATTTATGCCATCCTTCGCCCCAGGGGAAGATTCGCCCCGGGTGCCATCATCCCAAGGATCCAGCCCATGTATCAGTTCCCAGGCATCCGGCAGGCCATCGGAATCAGAATCATCGGCCCCGCGTTTGTCCACCCCATAGACTATTGCAGGATCATTGGTCACAAACAAAAATGAATTTGTAGGTAATGCATACCCTCTATCGCCGAAACGGTAATCCTCGGTCGTAGCACGTAACAACCCACTCTTTGCGTGCCGGGCAAAATCCTCAGCCGAACTCCCGCCATCATCAAACCGGTAGTAAGCCAGCAAACTATTCCGCGTGAAATCGCCGCTATGGTCTTTGTCATTCCAGTAGACCTGATCCACCTTGGCGCCACTCATCCCTGAAAACACATTCGAGCCATTCACGAGAAGGACATCCCTGGTGGCATCGTATTGTCCGTCACCGTTATCGAGCCAATAACTGCCAGTTCTCGTATACACGTTAGTCAGAGGAACCCCCGGTTCGCGCTCAAAAATACCGCCCCCGTTCACAAGAATGGTGTCGGAGTCCGTTTGATGGATCCACACATCGTCGCCATTCACGGGCGGAACCAGTTTGTGCGCATATTCAGCGATCTGCGCAGATGTTCGGGCCAGTCCCCAGATCCTCACCTCATCAAGAAGCAACTTATTGACGAACGACCCATTGGGTGATTCCGCCAACGTCAACCGGTTGGACGCGGACTGCATATAAACAGAGAAGGATTCAGTCAGCTGCAAGGGCGACATTGACAACACCCCGTCAACGTACAGGCCTAAATTATTATTCTGATGATCCCACACCGCTGCCAAATGAACCCACCGATTGGTGGGTAATGGATTGGCGGAAACCATCACTGGATTATATGAGGAATTATCCGATACGAGAACCGGAGCGTTATTAGACAGGGAAAGTCGATAGACGGTACACAATTTTGTCCCTCTTCCCGTCTGGAAGTTAAACAGGTTCCCCGTCAGATTGGTCGCCAGCAATTTCACCTGACACTCCAACGTCCAATCACGTCGTTGTAAGTCCGGCCGCCAGCCTGCGGAAATGGCTGAAGTTTCAGGTTCCGGATCAGGGATGGCAATCCCGTTTTGACTTATGATTAAAGCGGATCTCGGAATAAACGGATCGCAGGAATCCACCGGACTCGACGGCAAAACGGAATTGGTTGGGCTGACCTCAATCGCATCAGGAATCCCGTCATCATCGGAATCGTAACCGATATCCACATCAGAACTGGCCAGCACGTTAGTCGAAGGCCATGCGCTTCCAAGGGTCTCCCGGCGGCTGATCCCCGTCCCGTTCCGCGGGTCGCCGATTTCCCGTTCCGAAGAGGCCGTGGTTGCGGTTACGTTGGTATTGATCCATCGCCACTGATAGGTGCTATCCACGCGCCAATGATACAAGTTCGGATTGGTTTCATCTCCGGTCCCATTGATGTAAGGGAAGGAAGCGGAGCGGTTGCCATCCTGCCCGAAAAATTCATCAATATTCATCAAACCATCATTGTCAGGATCACCAAAGGGGCCATCAGTCCAAGAGCCATCAAACCCGTCATTGCGAGGATCAAGACCAAACTGGACCTCCCAGCCATCAGGAAGCCCGTCGTTATCGGTATCGTGCCCCGGGGGCAAGACCTCATCGGTATATGCATACCCAGTTCCCTCCGTGGGATCGGTCCATTCATGAGCTCTCAATGAGGCTCGATTGATGGAATCGGGAATGGTCAGATTCATGGCCAGCCCCAAATTTAAAGCCTGTCCGCCGCATGTCACCATGGTGCAAAGCCGATACGTTTTCCCTTGGAAGGTATAAGGGTGAAAGGCAAAGGGGACTCGCCCGCTCCAATTCCACAGCCACCCGTTTGTGGATGATTGATGGAGGGCCGCCAATAAACACTGTTCCCGGAAATTACTGAGACCATCCCGATCGGAATCTTCCTGCGCAATAGTTGTGTCAATGGCCACGCCTAACGCAGGCACCGCCGCCAGCGTCCCGGCACGGGGATCGATCCTGTTGGCCGGGTCATACCAGGCCGCTTCAAAACTATCGAGCAACATATCGAAATCAGTATCAACATCGATGGGATTAAGATCATCCGATACGAGGGCCTGCGGATTCATCTTTCCTCGTTTAATCGAGTCGACGAACTGATCAAACACCATTCTCGGATAGCCATCCACCCCACAATACTCCTGCCAATCCGACAAACCATCCCCGTCAAAATCACTTGAAGGAGCGTTAGACACCGTGGCATTCATGCCGGTCAGTAAGATCGGATCGAAATAGCGGCATTCCCAGCCATCATCCATCTTGTCCCCATCCGAATCCCAGTTGGCGGGACTCAGCAGGGCGAGCGGGAAAACGCCATTCGTCCCCGTCACAGAGAGTTGATACTCTTCCAGGTTTGAAAGGCCATCCCCATCCGGATCATTCGCCCCTGTGAAGGCGAGCGGATCAACTTCATTATAAAACCAGTGGGTCTCCCACCAGTCAGGGAGGCCATCCTTATCAAAGTCATCCGTAATGTTCACCCGCTTGCCAACCACTGAAGCGCCCAACAAAAAGGTCACACTCGCCACCCCTTTAGGTTCCCCGAAGTCATATACCCCGTTGGAGTCACCATCAACCCAGGCCACGACGGTATAAGCCACATCCGGAGGAAAGGGACCTGGAAAGCTGTAAGCGTACAGACCCCCAAGCGGCAACACCCCGTTCGTGATAATCAAGCTCGCCACGGTGGCGTCTGCAGACATAACGCTAATCGCGATCTGTCCCGAACCAGAGCCATCCCCGGGCGGCGGCCCCAAGCCGAAAGGAGGCGCCAGATTTTTCCATGTTGAGACATTATTAATGGTCCCGGAAATGCCTTGGGCGAAGGTGGAGCCGACCCATGCCAGCCACATCAACAGGACCAGCCCGAAGGCTAGCCACTTCCGCAGCCTGTAATGTCCCATATTGGTATTATCGCACATGATTTCCTCCTTCAGGCCATCACCGCCTGCCGTCCAAACAACGGGAGCATTTAGGGCTGCTTGATTACCAAACTAAAGGCGGTCCCCGCACTGTCGGTAACGGTTACTCCGCTATCCCCCGGGTCAGCACGCTGATAGAGGACTGAACTCCCTGTAGAACCATTGATCAGCGCCCCCTTACTAAGATCAACCACAAACCACTTGTACGGAGCCACCCCTCCGGAAACGGTCAATACCGCTTGATTTTCGTATTGAAGCAGGGTGCTTGGCGATGCACTGGCGGTCAAGGGCGAAACGGCTGAATCGCCTGATCCCGAAATCTTGGCGATGGCCGCATTGCCATTGCGGTCGTAGGCAATGATGTCATTTTTTCCCACAGCGGTAACCGTATAAACCCCCTGGCCGCCACTGGCAGATATCGCCCCCTTGGAGGAATCGGACACATCCCAGGAATAAGGCGCGGTCCCACCGCTCATGCTGAAGGAGGCCTTCTCCCCCACTGTGCTCAGGGTCGCCGAGGACGGAGTCAACGTTACAACGACCGGGCCTCCATCCCGGGGAGCGGACACATACGGGTGACTCGCAAAGTAAGCGTCCAGCTCGCCATTATCCCCGCTTCCGCCATCATCACAGCCCATCGGGATCACGAGCGCTAATAAGGCAACCATCACGGCACTAAGCCAATATTTGATTTTTTGCATACTTCACTCCTTTTGCATGACCACTCACACCGGCGCTGACGGAGCAGCGCCCTCCATTTAAATCTAACAGCCTATCCACCTTCTTGATCACTCGCCTCTGACGTCCAATTTCTGAAAAGAGACCCCCTCTTCGCTAATTCCAACGACGCGCCAGCGATACAACCGTCCAAGATACTTCACTGAGACCACATTCCCCGTCTCAACCACCCTCCCTGATACAAGAGCCAAAAACTTGGGAGCGCCGGAATCTTTATCATGGACCAAACTAATTCCCCGGATGTCCACCTTCTTCCTGGCCTCTTCCCACAATGGAACCCTCATCGATTCAGGCGCCGACGGCTCCGTCAGTGAGGTTTTTCCCGGGTTCTTCCCTGTGGTTTTTTGAACCTTCTTAGGCGCGTATCCTACAGGCCAAAAGGGATCTCGCGGTTTCGCGCCGTCAAGTGAGTCGCCGGTCGTTTCTGGCAAGGCCACCCCCCCGGCCACAGCCCCCTCCTCAGCCGTCGTGGCCTGCGCGTCGCCCCGGGGGATCAGTAACAGCCATCCCATGATTAGCCCGCATAGGACCACGAAAGAAAGCCGGTTCATCTCCCCCCCCCTTCTGAAGGAGTTGCTTTTTCGATAGGCCATTCCACTTGAACCACCAGTCGCTGCTCTTCTGGATTATCTGATTGCCCCCCGATGGTCATGTCGGTGACGCCAAAAAAAGCGTTACGCGCCTCCATTTGCAACAGGAAGTGAGTAATCGCCTGATAGGAGCCGTAAGCGCTGACCTGAACCGTAAATAATTTGAAGGATTTCAAAGGGGAATTCTTGGATTTTAGCGGAATATCGATCACTCCAATTTCGCGGGTCGACTCAATCCGGACCCCAGTCGCACGGGCGACTGACTCGATTTGTTCGCTTACCCCAACCAGATAGGAACCTAAAATCGGCCGGAAAATATTCTCTTTTTTTATCCTCTCAACCTGCGCGGTGACGTCATCATAATCCTTTTGTATCCCAGGGGCATAATCGAGTTCCCGCCTCGCTTTTTTCAGCTTATCCTGTAACTCAACAAGCCTGACTTCAAGCTCCCTCTTTGCGTCCAGCAAAGGGAATAATCCCCACTGAATGACACCAAAGAGAATAACGATCGCCACAACGCCGCTCAGGACGAAAACCACCATGCGATCTTTTTTTGACTGGGGAAGCTTCATTCGATCAGCCTTGGATAATATTTGCAAACAACTTCAAAAATCCGATCACTTTTAATCACAGGGTCCTGTCGGAATGCGCCCGGAGGCAGGATCGCTGACTCCACAAACTGATTGAATGGCTTCTCTTTGAATCCATTGAGGAACTCGACCACATTGACCTCCGATCGATCGGCGGACGCCCGGCCGGAAAACTTGGCTTCAAACACACGGGTCGGGGTATTGTTGGATACCAACAACACTGCGTGAGTTATTCTAATCTCCGTTAACTGAATCACCGCCGGGACTATACTCCCAAGGGATTCTAACTGCCCGCCCCAGGCAATACGGGCCTCACGCCACCCCTGCAGCGCCTTCAACGTATCGGCCCGCTCCGAGAGTTCTTTTCGCACTTGAATGGCCGCCTTATACTTCGGATCCGCATATTTCCATTCATTGTCGAGGGCATTTACCTGATGCTTAATCGAGCTATATCCAACCGTAAACATCACGACCCCAAATACAGCGAGGAACAAAACCGCACCGATCGCAACACGCATCATGAGCCCAAAAGAGACTGGACTGGCACTGCGCTGCTCGTCTTTATAGATTAAATTAATATGCATCGGTCAGCCGATCTTCATCATGGATAGTGCCGCTCCCACTGCGGCCGAAAACCGTGGCTCCTGGCCCTTGAAACCGTCAGGAATCGCTCCGGGCTGAACCACCAAACCCTCAAATGGATCCCATTTGGCTGGAGCCAAGCCGGTCGCGGTCTCCAACTCTTGCGACCATAGGCGCATTCCCACCCCGCCTCCACACACATACAATTTTCCAATATGGGTATTCTCGCGACGCTCAACAAAATCCCACGAAATGGTCAATTGCTGTAAAAAAGGCTCCATGGCCTGATGCACCACTTTGGTCACATCAAAGGAACCATCCGTCAATATCCCCATCGCCACATCCTGCTCGACCCCTAAACTATTCTGTAACTTTTTTAAAATATGCCAAGCCCCAAAGTCGAATTTGCGGACAAGAACCAGTATGTTCTTGTTTAAAAACGCAACCAGGGTCCCCTCCGCTCCGAAATCAACCAGCACACTGCACTCCTCTGCATTATCTTTGCCGCACACGCGACTAAACGCCGTAAGACTGGCTAATCCTGATAATTCGAGTGAACACGGGGCAGGGATTCCGATGGGGAATGACTGACACAGTCTGCGGGCAACGGTATCAGGAAGTGCCGATGCCAACGCCCGTACCTCACTTCGATTTTCAAAAATGGTTTCGTACCCCAGTCGATACCCCACATCATCACTCAGTCCCATTAGCTCAAGAACATGTTCATTATTTGACTTCCCCGAATGTACCGGAAACGTCAGTAATTTAACAATTCCGCCCCCTGTGGAAACCGCCATGGCCACATAGCGAGCTCTCAGGGATTTAGGAATAGGGTAAGGCACAATCGGCACTTCCTCCGATTCAGGTCGGTCAATCGCGGGAAGAATATCCACCGCCGTTACGGTGGGCACCCCATGGATCAGTTTTACTCGCACCGCCTTGGTGCCAGACGTCCCGATGTCGAGGCCTAATACGTCAGAATAGTTTCGCCGAAAAACAGTTGTGATATCGGTTAGTTTTTTCATACCGGAAAAACCTGCCTGCCGCGAATATTGTACTTTTCGATTTGACTCCATAATAAAAGCAGAACATCACCTCCTCCGCAAGCATAGTTAAACCACTAATCATCCCAGGGTCTATCAATTTGACTTCATAAGCACTTGAACGGCAGAGGGATGACTTTGTACTGGACAAGTTTACGTTTTTTTGCTTCCCTAACCGTGGGATGAAAGCAAAAACAAAAACACCAAAGAAGGGGCGCAGCCCTG
>JBAXWB010000041.1 GCA_037128595.1 bacterium | reverse complement strand
CACGCAATAAGCCCCTGGCTCGCGCTGCCTAACTGAAGAATTTTGTCGGCCACCCGTTTCCCAATAACCCTTAATAAATTTCTTGTTTTTCCACCCTGCATCTGTACTATCCCTCCCCTTGTAGTCCGGCAAGTGTCCGGACGGAAGCGAGTGTTGTGCCTCTCCGGCACAGCCAAAGCGGATTGCCTGTCTTAGATGGGCTTAATATATGGAGGCTAGTATGGATATTGTTCAAGAAGCGGCGGAGCTTTCCGTCAAGGACCTGCTGGATGCAGGATTGCACTTCGGTCATCAGACCAAGCGTTGGAACCCCAAGATGAAGCCGTTTGTCTTCGACAAGCGCAACGGCATTCACATTATTGACCTTACCAAAACCCTCGAACAGCTCGAGAAGGCCAAACAGTTCGTGTACGAAACGGCCGCCCGCGGTCGTCCCATCCTCTTCGTCGGCACCAAGAAGCAGGCGCAACAGGTCACCAAGGACATCGCGACCTCCTGTGGTCAACCCTATGTCAGCACCCGCTGGCTCGGCGGTACCTTGACCAACAGCCTGACCATTCGCAAGCGGATCAAGTACATGCATCAGGTTGAAAAGATGGAGAAAGATGGCGAATTCGACAAAATGCCCAAGAAGGAAGTCGCCGTGTTGCGGAATGAGCTTGAGAAGCTCCGCAAGAATTTTTCCGGTCTGACCGCCATGAGCGATAAGCCCGGCGCCATGTTTGTGGTTGATGTCAACCGGGAGTCCATCGCGATTGCCGAAGCCAACCGCCTGCATATCCCGGTGATTGCCATTGTGGACACGAACACCAATCCCGATCCTGTGGATTACCCGATCCCCGGCAATGATGACGCCATCCGCGGCATCAAGATGATCGCCGGGGCCTTGGCCGCGGCGATTCTCAAGGGCGTTTCCGAGTACTCCAAGATTGCCGTCGAGGAGAACAAGAAGCGGGAAGCCTCACAGGGCCAGGGCCAGGCGGATGGCGACCGACGCCCTTCCGGTCCCCGTAAGCCTCGTGGTGAAAGCCGCAGCCCCCGCCGTCGGACTCCCGGTGGCGCGCCCGGTGCGGCCCCGTCCGCCCCTCAGGCCTGATTCCCCCACCCTCCCGCCTGAAGTGCGGGAGGGATTTTTCGAGACCCCTAATTCAGGAGAGAGTTACAATGGCTGATATTACTGCAGCAATGGTTCAGGAATTACGTGAAGCCACCAACGTCGGCATGATGGAATGCAAGCGCGCCCTCGTGGAAGCCGGTGGCGATAAGGATCAGGCAATTCGTCTGCTGCGTGAGCGCGGCATGGCCATTGCCGCCAAAAAGTCATCGCGGGCCGCCAATCAGGGCATGATCGCCGCTGCCGGCGACAGCAAGAAGAGCGCGTTGGTCGAAATCAACTGTGAAACTGATTTTGTGACCAAGAACGAGACCTTCCAGAAATTCGTGAAGGCCATGGCCGAAAAGGCGCTGTCGATTCCGGATGGGAAAATCACGGAAACGACCAAGACCGAAATGGCCGCCAAGATTGCCGAGATCGGTGAAAACCTGGTTGCCAAGCGCAACATCGGGTATACGCTTCAAGGGCCGGGCATGGTGGCGTCTTATATCCACCTGAACGGCAAACTGGGCGTGATGGTCGAGCTGGGTTGCGGCAAGGAGGCCACCGCCAGCAGTCCGGTCGTTCTGGAATTGGCCAAAGATCTGACCCTTCATGTCGCCGCCTGCAGTCCCCGCTATCTGGTAAGCCAGGAAGTGTCTGCGGATGTGGTCGCTGCGGAACGGGATATCTACGCCAAGCAGGTGGTTGGCAAGCCGGCCAATATCGTTGATAAGATCGTGGACGGGAAAATGGCCAAGTTCTACTCCCAGGTCTGCCTGGTTGACCAGGGCTTCGTCAAGGATCCTGATACGTCGATCACCAAGCTCCTCGATGCCAAGGGCAAAGAGGTGGGCGATACGCTGACGATCCGCCGGTTTGTCCGGTGGCAGTTGGGCGAGTAACGCGTCTGTCAGAATCGAGTAAGGGCAGGGGCAACCCTGCCCTTTTTAGTTCCCCGCAAGACCATGGCCATATTTAAATATCCTCGATATTCCAAGAAGAATTCATCAGCGATGGCTGATGGCGGCGTTTCGATTTCCGCAATGGTCGGTTCCCTGGTGAGTACCCTGAAGTTGGATGAACAGGGCCGCATGGGGATTTTGATTGAGAAGTGGTCCATGGCGGTGGGAAAAGGCATTGCCGCACATACCCGCCCCGGCCGTTTGATCAACAAGGAATTGACGATTTTTGTCGATAGCTCCCCCTGGTTGAGCGAACTCCAGCGGGGTGCCAAAAAAGAGCTGCTGGCCAAGTTGCAGAGCGTGTTCGGCCGCGATGTCATCCTCACGGTCCGGCTCAGCATGGATCCCGGGCAAGATCAGGCCCGTTCCTGAAAAGAAACGCTATAACTACGAAACACGCGAAAGGCGCGAAAATGGGTCACAAGGATCTACCATTTTCGCGCCTTTCGCGTGTTTCGTAGTGGTGTTAGCCATCCATAAGGCTAGCGATCGTTTCCTGCTCATTCACGATCCGGTCCGCCTCCTTCAGGATTTTCAATTCCGGGTAAGCGTAGCGTGACGGGGAGTGATGATTCCCGATGATGTGCTTCACGATTTCAAGTTTTTCCGGCGGGAAGGCGATGGACGCCAGCAGCCGTCCGGCAATGGGCGGCCCGTACTGTTCCTGCGTCTTGCCGGTGTTATACCCCAACTCCTGTTCGGAGACCTTGATGCCGATATCATGCAGCAAAGCGACGGCAATGAGAATATCCTCATCGCCCTCGGGTGCGGCTTTGTAAATCTGTTCAGCGTGGAAGAGCACCTTCAGTGCATGCTCGATCCGTCGGTCATCGGTCCCGAAATAGTCCATCAATAGCCGGACGATTTTCGCTCGCGTGGTCTTCATGTCTTCGGCCCCCGCTTGATGATCACCGCCAGGATCGAGATGTCCGCAGGGTTGACTCCTGAGATCCGGGCCGCCTGTCCCAACGATTCCGGTCGAATCCGCTTCAGCTTCTCCCGGCATTCAAAACGGAGCACCTCCAGTGAGTCATAATCGATCCAGTCCGGGATGCGCTGATCCTCAAGCGCATGAGCCCGTTCGATCTGGATATTCTCTCGCTCGATATACCCGGCGTACTTAACCAGAATCTCAATCTGCGAAATGACCAAACGGTCCGATTCTAATCTTGATGGCAGGTCTTGGTATGTAACTTCCGTCCTGCGAAGCAGTTGCGCAAGAGACTGTCCGCCATGAAACGTTGTGTTCAATCGCTTAATCTCCGTTGCGATCTGACCTTGAACCATTTCAAATTGATGAAGGTCCGGTTTTGGGACGATTCCCAAACGTTTAGCGAATGGCAGCATCCGGAAGATGGAGTTATCCTGACGCAACACCAGACGATGCTCGGCACGCGAGGTAAACATGCGATACGGTTCATCCGTTCCCTTCGTGACCAGGTCATCAATCAGGACCCCGATATAGGCATCCCCCCGCCCCAGCACCAAGGGCGGTTCACCCCTCAATTTAAAGACGGCATTCACCCCCGCGACAAACCCCTGCCCCGCCGCCTCCTCATAGCCGGTGGTCCCATTGATCTGTCCGGCAAAATAAAGATGCTCCACAATCTTCGACTCCAGCGTATGCATTAGTTGCGTAGGATCCGAGTAATCATACTCAATGGCATACGCCAGATTGGTGAAGACGGCCCGCTCCAATCCGGGAATGGAGTGGATCATCGCTACCTGAACAGCTTCAGGAAGACTGTTCGAGGTACCATTGGGATAGATCTCGGGCGTGGTTCTCCCTTCCGGTTCCAGAAAAACATGGTGGCTATCTTTGTCCGCAAACTTGACGATCTTATCCTCGATTGACGGACAATACCGCGCGCCCTTTCCCGTAATGATTCCGCCATACATCGCGCTTTTATCAAGGTTGGCGCGAATAATGTCATGGGTTTCGTTTGTGGTATGGGTCAAATAGCAGGGAAGCTGGGATTCTCCCGGTTCCCATGGCCGTAGTACGGAATGTTCCACGTGGAACAGGGAGCAGTTGGCAGTAGGCAGTGGGCAGTGGGCAGTGGGCGGGGAGCAGTGGGAATTCTGCTGACTGCCGACTGCTGACTGCTCACTGTTTACTGGCACTTGTTCCACGTGGAACATTCCGGCTGCTGACTGCTCACTGCCTACTGCCCCCTGCTTACGGGTTTGGTAGGAAAAGAACGGGGGCGGGATTTCCCCGGGTTGTTCCGCGGTTTTCTCCCAGTTGATGCTCTCTTTATGGAGCCGGGGCGGGGTCCCTGTTTTTAATCGGCCGAGTCTGAACCCGATCCGGGCCAGGGATTGGCTGAGGCGGGGCGCGGCCGCTTCGCCCTTGCGGCCGCCCGGGAATGAAGTCTTCCCGATGTGAATGACGCCATTCAGGAAGGTTCCGGTGGTCAAAATGACGCTTTTCGCTGCGATTTGGCTGCCATCGGAGAGAATAACGCCGCAAAGGCGGCCATTGCTGAGCCAGAGATCATCTGCCTGTCCCTCTAGAATGGTCAGATGTGGGGTTTTTTCGACGACGCGCCGCATCCGGTTGGCGTAGGCGTGTTTGTCGCATTGGGTCCGGAAGGCCTGGACCGCCGGACCTTTTTTGGTGTTGAGGGTGCGGAATTGAATCCCTGTACAGTCGCTGTTGAGGCCCATCTCGCCGCCCAGCGCATCCAGCTCGCAGACGATGTGGGATTTGGCGATCCCGCCGATGGAGGGATTGCACGACATTCGGGCAATCGCCAATCGATCCATGGTCAGGAGGGCCGTATTGGCACCCATCCTGGCGGCGGCCAAGGCCGCCTCGCACCCGGCATGTCCGGCACCGACTACAAGAATATCGTACTCACTCATGAGGGTCTTAGGATTCTCTTCCTGTTTATTTTCCGATGCAGAAGCGGGAGAAGATGGTGTTGAGCAGTTCTTCGTGATAGATCCGGCCTGTGACCTGACCCAGGGTTTCGAGGGCCCCCCGCAGCCGCGAAGCCGCCAGAGCGGGTTCCGGAGTGGGGCGGGCGAGTAACAAGCCGGATTCAACGATATCCTTATGGGCCGATACCAGTAAATGACGGTGTCGTTCTGAGATGGCGGCATGAGGCGTTCCTCCACCATGAATGCCTAATTTACTGATAATGGCTTGTTTGAGCGCCTCTATGCCGATCCCATTTTTGGCGCTGATTAACATGTCGGACTTATTGGTCAATCGGGCCGTTGTAGTCAATAAACCGTGAGAGTCACATTTATTTATCGCGATAATTGTTTTTGATGGATTTAATAAACTTAAATTAGACTCGTCTTGATCATCTAATTCTAAAGTTCCATCAATGACATATATATTGCAATCAGAGCCACTTATAGCGCTAATGGCCCGGCTGACCCCTTCTTTTTCAATTTCGCAGGGGGTCTCTCTAAGGCCGGCGGTATCGACTATTCTGACCGTAAAGCCATTTATGACCACATGTTCTTCTATAGTGTCGCGGGTGGTGCCGGCGATGGGGGTAACGATGGCGCGGTTCTTGCCAACCAGGGCATTCAGCAGGGTGGATTTTCCGACATTCGGTTTGCCGGAAATCACGACCAGGGCCCCTTCGCGGAGTAGGTGGCCCTCGTCCCAGGAATCGAGCAGGCGCTTGAATTCGGCGTCAACGTGCTGTCTCCGGGCGATGACCTCCTGCATGACAGACGCAGGGAGTTCGTCCTCGGAGAAATCAAGGGTGGCCTCCAGATTGGCCGCCAGGGCCAGGGTATCATCGTACAATTGCTCGAATGCCTTGCTGAGGCTGCCGCTAAGTTGCTCCAAGGCGGCATCGGCGGCACGGTCGGAGCGGGCGCGGATCAGGTCGAGTACGGCCTCGGCCTGCAGAAGATCAATACGGCCACTCAGAAACGCCCGTTTAGTGAATTCGCCGGGTTCTGCCATTCTGGCTCCAGCTTCCAGCATGGTCCGGAGGATCCGTTTGGCGGCTGCCGAGCCGCCATGCCCCTGGAACTCCACGGAGTCTTCCCGGGTGTAACTATGAGGGGCACGATAGATCAGCAGAATCACTTCATCGATCACCCCGTTCTCGCTGACGAGGGTGCCATGCACGAACGTCTGGGCTGCCCGCCGTGAAGGTGGGCGCCCCTTGCCGCGGAATACGCGGTCGGCGATCTCAAGGCTTGCCGGCCCGGTAAGGCGGACAATGGCAATCGCCCCTTCGCCAGGGGCTGTTGCGATCGCCGCGATCGTATCTGTGTAGGAGTCTGTCATTCGCGCTGTGATTATTCAAAAAAAGAGGCCGTTTAACCATAATTAACTTTGCCTAACTTGACCCGCCAAACGTGATATGAGAGTATGTATCCGTGATGCAAAGTGCATACTTTATACAAAGGAGTCATTTATGAATGCCGTTGTAGCGGAGCGCGGTCAAGTGACCATCCCGAAACGGTTCCGGGACAGGTTGGGAATCGGCCCCAGCACGGTGGTGGATTTCGAGGAGGATAGGGGCCGACTTGTTCTGACCAAGGTGGTTAGTGCGGATCCAGTATCCAAGGTGACGGGGTGCATCCGGAGTGGGCGGAAATCAGACGACATAATCCGGGAACTCCGGGGTGATGCATGATAACTGCTGTGGATACGAGCGTCCTGATAGATGTGTTCGTTGATGATCCGGTGCATGGGCCTGCCTCGGCGGCCTGTCTGCGACAATGCTTGCAGGAGGGGACGCTGGTTGCCAGTGATGTGGTTTGGGCGGAGACGCGGGCGGTTTTCCCGGATGAGTCTGCCTTTGAATCCGCCATGAAAACACTGGGGGTTCGTTATTTGCCTTTGGTGGAAAAAGCGGCGGTCCATGCCGGGGCCTGCTGGAAAGCGTATCGCAAAGCCGGGAGGGCGCGAACCCGCGTCATGGCGGATTTCATAATCGGCGCCCATGCGTTGCATCAGGCGGACCGGTTGCTTACGCGTGACCGGGGCTATTACCGCGCCCAGTTCAAGGGCCTAACCTTGATAGGGAAAATATAGAGGTTCAGGTCATTGATCGAGGTGTTCGTTTTTCCAAGTCCTGTCGCCGGATGTGATCTTTCTCGGTAGCAGCGATAGACGCCAAGAAGTCGCGGGCGGAAGTATCGGCGGGCTCCAGCTTCTGATAGGCATTCATGAGAGCTCGGGCCTCGGCATAGCGCTGCTGCCTCAGATAAAGATCCGCCAGGCGGAAATGGCTTTCGGAATTTCCCGGATCGAGTTGAAGCGCCTGCCGGAAGGCATATTCCGCGTCGGCATTCATTTCCCGGAAAACATAGAGGCCGGCAATCGCCCCCCGCAAATGGGAGAAACATTTCTTTGCATCCTCATTACGACGGAAATCGCCACGCGCCATCAACATCGAAGCCAATTGATCCCAGTAAGCACGGTCATGGTCAATGATTTCCCGCCAGAGCTGCGGGTTTTCCTGCGGAGAGGGGAGCGGCTGCGGCCCGAGTTTCATGATGATGCCTGCGGGCTGCAGATTCGGGTACATCCAGGGAATCCCGTAACTCTCCTCAACGTAGAAGGGGTGTTGGTCCTTGTTGCGGGTGAAAATCCAATGGGCGAGAATGCCATTAATGTGCATCACCCCGCCAACTCCGCGGACACGAATGCGTCCGTTGGTAACGTTGATAGAGGGATTGGCGGGATTAGAATCGCGGTCAGCCTGGACATCCGCGACATATTGCCGGAACGCTTGGGTGTTGTCCTCCGCACTGGGGATAAGGATGGGCCTCAGTGGATAGGCGCGATCACGACCGAGTAACCGTTGTATGACCGTGGTGTTGGTGGGCCGGTCGAAATCGTATTGGTCGCGTAGGGCGGACATGTAGGTGGCATCCGCGAGTGCATTCTGGGCAAGGAGGTAGACGTCTGACCGGTCGAAATCCTTGTTATGAGGCTGGTTTCGTGATGACCAGTGGCTCTCACAGAAAACCATATAGGTGGAGACAAACCGCGCGTCATCCGTACCGGCAAATAGAACGGCGTTCTTTTCCATCGGGGGATAAGCGCCTCCCGGCTCAAACATAAGCCGGCCAAAGAGATCGCCAAAGTTGTTATGATGCAGATCACAGGCCGGCCCGCGTGTATGCGCCCACGGGCTTTCCAGGCCGTCTGCTCCTGATCCCGTAGCTCGTAGGGATCACGCCGCGCAGTTGGCGTCCGCTACGCTCCAAACACGCGTGAATCCATTCGTGACGATGCCGTAAAATTCTTCGTTGAGGAAGGACTGTTGATGTGAATCCGGATTTGTGATGCAATTGTCAGCGGGCAAATCGGGGTCAAACCAAAAGATGACAGATTGCAAACGACATATTGCGTAACAGGCTGGAATGAGGGAGTTGCGGAAAAGTCTCATCATGAGACTTTCAGGCACTCTATAGCCACGCTTCAGCAAAAGGCCATATCTGGAACGTTGATCAGGACCGTGGTCCGAATCCTGGTCAATGAAAGCGCCTTGAAAGAGGCCGGTCTTGACTCTCTGAACCTGGTAAATCAACTATGGCGAGAAAAAAATATAGCGTAAGTTACTTGTGTGGATTGACTTAAGACAAGTCCAGCCGGCTGGACTGGGGGATCGGATTCAGCCGCAAGCGATGCAGGGAGTTGTTTGCGATACCTGGCCCATCCCCGTCATCGCTCATTGGAAGCCCCGCCCGCACGTAGGCGCGGGCCTTTTGCGGCATATCAGTCGGGCTCTGTTGTCGCGGCGCGGTCATGCTATCATCTAACCTCGGGAATCCCCTGAAAGCCCACGTGTACGTGTGCACGGGCTTTTTAACGTCGCCCCCAGCAACCAAGGTGGCGTTCGACGTCCTCCGCCTCCGGTACTTCCGGCGGATAAGTCGGCGAACGATCTTCTCGCCCCACTAGGCACATAGGCCGCCGGGACGTCGGCCTCCACCTGAGCGTGCCGCGCGCCTCCGCTGACTGCATACGCTTTCCATCGCGTTGTGCGGAGATTCTCCTGAAATGTCATGCCTGTAAACATTCCAAAATGGGTTGCACGTTATGGGATTTATCAAAAAGAACAGTTCGGGCGCGCTACTGCGCGGCTGAACCGCTCTATTTAGGGTCATATGTGGCGCCGGTTTCGCAGAGCAAGTACCCTGATGACGGTGTCCAGCACTTGATCAAGCTGCTTCCCGACATCGTCACAGAGGAATCTGAGGACAAAATAACCATGTTCTTGAAGACAGGCATCTTTTCGCCGGTCGCGCCGGTAGGCCTCCTGATCGGCGAAATGGTGTGGTCCATCAAGTTCAATTACCAATTTGGCTTCCGGGCAAAGGAAATCCACCTCCATCTGTCCATAATTGTCGAATGGGATAGGCAGGATCTGATTGAGGCGGAAGCGGCTGGCGGTTTCCGGCAGCGTTTCAAGCCGCTGGAAGAAAAAAGCTTCGGAAGCACTCCGGGCACGGCCCACTCCTTCGGTGTCGGCAGGGTAGGTGCGGGCCGCATGTACAAATAAGTTGCCAAGATGAGTATCCACGCCGTCCCGGATCAGGCGTTGAACGGTGGCGGCATAGTCGCGCTTCCATTCCGGTTCGACCGGCAGGGGGACCTCCGTCGGCCAGCCGGGGACAGCACTGGCGGGGAGAAGGATGCTGTAGCCGATCGCCTCGTAGCCCGTGCAGCGTTTGTCGAACATGCGTGCCAGCATGGGGACGTTCAGGTCTGCATAATCGTAAATTCGCACCTCCTTTTTAGCTTCATGCAGACGGTGGAGCCGCCCTGCATATTGGGCAATGGTGCCGCGCCAGGATACTGGCAGCGTCAGGAAGAGCGTGTCGAGCCGTGCGTCATCAAAGCCCTCTCCGAGATAATGACCCGTAGCCAACAGAACCCGCTCCTCGTCTGCGGGAATAGAAGCCAGTCGGGCGAGCAAGCCTTTAAGCTCTTTGCGGCCCATGCCGCCCCGTAAAACAAGAAGATGTTTGACGGCGGGTTCAAGAAGCGCCTGAAGGGATTCGAGATGTTCTGTACGCTGGGTTAGCACGATCGGGCTGCGCCCCTGCTGGACACACGCGATCACATCCTGGACAATCAGCTCATTCCGCGGCCGACAGGTAATCAGGCCCTCGTATAACGCCTGGAATTGAAGTCGCCGGTCTTCCTCAAGTTGTCCGGGAGGAATGTAGGCGGTAGGACGGACGAGGATGGAGTGGGTGAAGGGCCGTTGGTGCGCCTGTTGTCGGGCATCCACGCGGAAGCGGACGGGGCCGCAGAGCATCTGGACAAGGGGATGATGACCATCCTTGCGGGTCAGGGTGGCGGTGAGTCCGGTAAAAAACCTGGCCTTGGCCCGGCCGGCCACCTGTGCGTAAAGAGGGGATGCGAGATGATGGCATTCATCGGCGATTACGTAGCCGTATTCCCCCACACGGTCATCAACCTGCCCTTCATGAACCAGACTCTGCATGATAGCGACATCGATTTTTCCGGTTGGCTTATTACGGCCTGAGCCGATACAGCCGATGGATTTAGGGGGAAGTTTGAGGAATGCGGATAACCGTTCCACCCATTGCTCCATCAGTTGACGGCGATGCACAAGAATCAGGGTGTTCACGCCGCGTTGAGCAATCAGCCAGGCCGCCAGCACGGTCTTCCCAAAGGCGGTCGTAGCCCACAGGATGCCGGTTTCATGAGCGAGGAGCGCCTCCCCGGCGGCGCGCTGGTCGGGATAAAGGTCGCCAATGAATGATGCGTCAATCGGGGTCCCGTGAGTGCGTTCATCGAGAAAGGAGGGTTTGATGGAGAGATCGGATAATAGGGATTCAAGGTTGCGCAAGCAGCCGCGAGGGAGCCCGATGTGCTGCGGATAATCCTCGGCGCACGCGATGATTCGCGGCAGCGAGATGTAGTTTCGCATCGCCTGTTGTTTATAGAATTCCGGATTCTGGAACGCGGCCAGGCGGAGGATGCGGTTACGCAAGGCGGGAGGCAGGGTCGCTTTGTTTATGAAGATCTGGTTCCCAAGGACGAGTTCAAGGATGTCGGGCAGGGGCGTGGTGATGGGCATGGCCTTGCGTTGCCGCGAAGGGGGCAGAGACCAGGGGGTTGACTCGTCCTCTTCCTGCAACACCAGCGGAACATTCAGTACACGATCTTGTCGTTCTGCCTTTTGGACAAGGAATTCAATGAGGTCGCGTGAAAGTTTGGGGAGTGAAGCCAGAAAGGACCATTGGTCGGAGATGGGGAGTCCCTGTTCATCCAGAAAGACACTATGGCCTTGGTCACGAGGAAGTTTCTGGAGGGGGAGGGCTATCAGGTTCCCAAAACCTTTGGCCGGGAGGGTGTCCTGGTTGGGAAAAAACCGGTCATAGGAATCCAGTCCTATATCTGGACGACGTTCCATGGTTTCAGTGAGGATATAAGAGCCGAGCTTACGCGCGAGGGATGCAGGGATGGCCTGATCAAAGAAGAACCAAAGATGGCCGCCATTGCCGGAGCGGGAGCGCTCAAGCGCAACGGGGAGGTCGAGTTGGCGGCATGTCTCTACAACAGCCCTTACATCATCCCGCCAGGTTGATTTATCGAAATCAGCGGCAAGGAAGAAACAGGTGTCGTCTTGGAGCAGGGGATAGAGGCCCATTACGAAGGGAGTGCCAGTGGCATCCTGTCCGGAAAGATGCCAGCGGATGGTTTCATCAGTGACGGCGTGAAAGCGCCGGTTGCGACAATCTGGGCATCGGACGTTGCGTTTGTCACACAATCCCCGTGTCCACTCGTTGGCGCAGGCAGGCTGGTAGCCGGACTTACCGGTTTTGCGGCTTTCGAAACGGCGGGGGTAGACATCTTCCCGGCCTTTGAACAGCGAACGGAAGAGGGAGATTTTAACACCTGGAGACGAAGCATTATTAATGGTGGAGGAATCCATATCAGGTTAATGCTTCAGTGGTGAGAATCCTGTGAACCTTTATCTTTATATTCATGCCACTAATATCCGTGAGGCCGAATACATACCACAGTCAGGTTAGTGGCTCAACATCCATGAAATCCCAAAGTGTCTGGTGTCAGTCCCCGTCGATTTCTCGGGTGGCATTGCGGTAAACGGGTCTGTGTGATAGATTCCGAGTATGGGCAAAGATGAAAAACTGCTGGATCAAGTGTTGGGCGGTCGCGCCGATGCGAATATAGCCTTTTCAGACTTGGTTCGTTTGTTGCACCGTATAGGGTTTGAGATGCGAGTGGGCGGTAGTCATCATATGTTCAGGATGACTGGGGTTGAGGAAAAGATTAATCTTCAACGGGACGGTAATAAAGCCAAGCCCTACCAAGTGAAGCAGGTTCGGAATATCATTTTGAAGTATCGCCTAGGAGACTGACATGGAAAAATATGAAGTCATTATTTATTGGAGCGAGGAAGATGCGGCCTATGTAGCCGAGATCCCTGAACTTGCCGGGTGCATGGCGCATGGAAAAAACCAGCGTGAGGCATTGACCCATGTGCGGCAAGCGGCATCGTTGTGGATTAAGACTGCCCGGGAATTTGGTGATTTTATTCCTGAGGCCAAAGGGCGCCGTTTGGCTTTTGCGTAACTTGTGCAGCCTTTCCTCCTTGCCCCCTGGCCATACGGGGTGCCGCTTTCGCCGCGAAAGCACCCTATGGCCTCATTTCACCGGCCGAGTTCGAGCTCATTTTGAATAAGAACAGACGGTTAGACTGAGTTAATATCGAACTCCCATAATCATTATAATGAAATTTGCGAGTGTTATTCGGCTTGAATTTATAAATAAACGGCGTAATATTCACTTTAATGAAAGCAATAGATATAGGTAAAAATGTAAGCAAACGTCGGAACGATCTATCTATTGATCAGCGAGACTTGAGTGCGATTGCCGGGGTCGCGGTTCATACCTTAAGCAACATTGAGGCTGGTAGGGGAAACCCGACTATCGAAACCCTTGACCGCATTCTGGATGCATTGGGGCTGGAACTTCATATTCAGGTGAAAGCCTAGATTGGAAAAGTGAATGAGCCGAAAAGGAAATGTCTATTGTGGTGACATTCTGGCTGGCCGAATCGAGGAGGGGCCGGAGGGATTCCGCTTTACCTATGATTCCCGTTATCTGGCTTTATCAGGGGCGCGCTCAATCAGTGTCACCCTGCCGAAACGTTCAGAGCCCTACCTGTCAAAATCTCTTTTTCCATTTTTCTATGGTCTTCTGGCTGAAGGGATTCTCAAGAATACACAATGCCGGAAGCTGAAGTTGGACGAAAATGACCACTTCGGTCGTCTGCTTAAAACCGCCCATGACGATACCATTGGGGCGGTTACCGTTGTCGAGGAAGAGGAGGACTGAATGTTCCGCTGTATGTCATCTTTGGCCGATATTCCGCACGAAGGCTTCAGTCGTGTCGCGGAGCGTCAACTGGCTGGCGGGAACAGGAAATTTCCCTCCCGTTTGGCTTTCAATCGCTCGGATGTCGTCGATTTCCGCATGCGCACCGCCGAACATATGTCCATTTCGGGCATACAGGATAAGATATCACTGAAACTGATGCGCGGGAAACTAGTTCCAACCGAGAAGGATGGTGAGTTCATTCTCAAGCCCGTGCCCTCTGCGGATATCCCCAGATTTAAAACAGATGTTCCCGCCAATGAACACCTCACCATGCAGATTGCGTCGCAAATTTTCGGGATTACCACAGCGGTCAATGCGTCCATTTGTTTCAAGGATGGGGAGCTTGCGTATATCACCCGGCGATTCGATCGACGTGCGGGGATCAAACTCCTTCAGGAGGATTTTTGCCAACTCTCAAACCGCACAGAAGAGACCAGGGGCAGGAATTACAAATATGATGGAAGTTATGAGGAAGCGGGACGAATTCTGAAGCAGTTCTGTAAAGCGTATCCTGTGGAAATTGAAAAGCTCTTTGCCCGCATTGTTTTCTCCTGCGTTTTTTCGAACGGGGATGCCCATTTGAAAAACTTCTCCCTTTTTGAAAGTGAGATGGGCGATTATATCCTGACCCCGGCTTACGACCTGATCTGCACGTCGTTACATTTCCCGGAAGAGGGGCGTACCGCGCTGGATCTGTTTGATTCCTATGAAACCGAAAGCTTTCGGCAGAATGCGTTCTATAAACGTCCGGATTTCCTCATGTTAGCAGGCTATTACGGCATCCAGGCCGGGCGGGCCGAACACTTCCTGGATAGTTTCCTCAACACTCAGAATCAGGTCCTGGAGTTGATTGGCCGCTCATTTTTATCGGAACAAGCCCAATTGTCCTATATTGCCCGCTTTAATGACCGGATCAGAGCCATTTCTGATTAATGATGCCCTCACGTTCTCGGCAGGGCATAGTATTTGCGAAATTCCTGCACATCCTCTACACTCCACGTCTCAATTCATGTATCAGTAAAAGGTAACTACGCTATGGAATCGAAGAATGAAAATCAGGCGCCTCAAACGCCGCCCGCCGAACCGAAGAAAAAGCCGGATCTCATGCCGCCTGCCAAACTTTCACCCCGTGGCCTGTTTATCTGGTTTGCCATCATCGGGCTGATGTTAATGGCCTATCAATTCTACCGGGAGGACCAGCAGCCCACGGCGGAGCTGAGCTATAATCCGGACTTTGTCAAACTGGTGGAATCGGGTGAAATTCCCGAATGTGAGATTGTTTCTGAAATCTCGGGAAATCAATATATCCGCGGAACGGAGAAGGGCATCGACAGCCGGACGGGGAAACGCAAGCAGTTCAAGGTGGATGTGATGGTGACGGATGACCTGCCGGGCTGGCTGCGTGAGCATAACGTCAAGTTCAAGTTCCGCCGGGAAAGTCCGTATTTCTGGCAGATCGTGTCCAGTGCCCTGCCGATTCTGCTTCTGCTCGGTCTGCTGTGGTTTATGTTTTCGCGCCAGATGAAGGGGATGGGGCAGGGGGCATTGAGTTTCGGCAAGAGCCGCGCCAAGATGATGGCGCGGGATAAGAACAAGGTGACCTTCAAAGATGTGGCGGGGGTGGAGGAGGCCAAGGAGGAGGTCCAGGAAATTATTGATTTCCTCAAGGACCCCAAGCGCTTCCAGAAACTCGGCGGACGCATTCCCAAGGGCGTCCTCCTGATGGGACCCCCGGGAACCGGGAAAACACTGATGGCCAAGGCCATTGCCGGTGAAGCGGGTGTGCCGTTTTTCAACATCAGCGGTTCCGACTTTGTTGAAATGTTTGTCGGGGTCGGGGCCTCGCGTGTCCGCGATATGTTCGAACAGGGCAAGCGGAATGCGCCGTGCATCATCTTCATCGATGAAATTGATGCGGTCGGCCGCAGCCGGTTCTCCGGCGTGGGCGGGGGCCATGACGAACGGGAGCAGACCTTGAATGCCCTGCTCGTGGAGATGGATGGATTTGACACCCAGGAGGGGGTCATCATTATTGCCGCCACGAACCGGCCGGATGTGCTGGATCCCGCCTTGCAGCGGCCGGGCCGGTTTGACCGTCAGATTGTGATTGATCTGCCGACGCTCGATGGGCGCGAAGCGATCCTGAACATTCATGCCCGTGGCATCAAGTTGTCGCCGTCCGTTGACCTGCGCCGGATTGCCCGCGGCACCCCGGGATTTTCCGGGGCGGATCTGGCGAACCTGATGAATGAGGCGGCCCTGTTGGCCGCCCGTAGCAGCAAGGAAGGCGTCGACCTGTCTGATCTGGAAGAGGCCCGTGACAAAGTGCGCTGGGGCCGTGAGCGCCGCAGCCGCGTGTTGGATGACAAGGAAAAGAAGGTGACCGCCTATCATGAGACCGGTCATGCGCTGGTCACCTTATTGGTGGCCGAGAGCGAGCCGATTCACAAGATTACCATCATTCCGCGCGGTAACGCCTACCTGGGCGCCACCATGCAGCTTCCCGAGAAGGACCGCTATATGGAAGGCAAGCGCAAGCTGAAGGGCATTCTCGCCACGATGATGGGGGGACGTGTGGCCGAGGAGCTGACCTTTGGCGATATCACCTCGGGTGCCCGTAGTGATCTCAAGCAGGCCACCCGGCTCGCCCGGTTGATGGTGTGCGACTGGGGGATGAGTGAAAATATGGGGCCGCAAACCTTCGGCAACCACGAGGAGTTGATGTTCCTGGGCCGCGGGATTTCAAGTTCCCAGGATTTCAGCGAGGACACCTCCCGGAAGATTGATGCCGATGTCAGTTGGCTGCTGCGTACCGCCTATACCGAAGCGAAGGACATTCTTGAGAAGAATCGCGACAAGCTCGAGCAGATCGCCAAGGCCTTGCTGGAGCGGGAAACCCTGGATGCCCGCGATGTTGAAGAATTGATGAAACACGGGCGGTTACTGGCGGATTCGGAACGTGAGCCGGTTGTGGTTCCGGAGCCGGCGCCTGCCGCCGCGGCCACGGAAGCGGCTCCGCCGGCCCCTGTGGTTCCTGAAAAAACGGAAGGGTAACGCGCGTGACTCCGCACGTATCATGGCGTTGCCGTGAACGGACGCTGCACCTGGGGGCGCGTCCGTTGGTCATGGGAATTTTGAACGTCACGCCGGATTCCTTTTCGGATGGCGGGCGCTACGCGACGGTCGAAACGGCGATCCAGCACGGGTTGGATATGGCGGCCGCCGGCGCCGACCTGATTGATGTGGGCGGCGAATCCACGCGGCCGGGGGCGCAGACGGTGGCGCCTGACGATGAAGCCCGGCGGGTCATTCCGGTGATTCGGGCTTTGGCCCGCGCCTTTGCGAATCAACCGGGTGCGCCGGTGTTATCCGTGGATACGCGCAAGGCCACCGTGGCGCAGCAGGCGCTGGAGGCCGGGGCGCACATCATTAATGATGTCACGGCGCTGGAAGGTGATCCGGCGATGGTGGGGGTGGCGTGCGATTACGGGGCAGGTGTGATCCTGATGCATATGCGGGGAGAGCCGGCGACGATGCAGCAGTCACCGTCCTATGCGGATGTGGTGGCGGAAGTGACGGCGTATCTGGCCGGCCGGGTCTCGGCCCTGACGTCGGCCGGCTTGAAAGGGGAGACCCTGGCGGTCGATCCTGGAATTGGTTTTGGGAAAACAGTGGAGCATAATGTGAAGTTGATGGCAGGATTGCGGCCGTTGGTGGCACTGGGGCAGCCGGTGGTGGTGGGGCTGTCGCGCAAGAGCTTCCTTAGTAAAATCACCGGCTGCGAGGCGGCGCACCGGCTGATCGGAAGTGTGGCCGGCGCGGTATGGGCGGCGGGGCAGGGGGTCCATGTCTGGCGGGTTCATGATGTTGCCGAGTCGGTGGAAGCCGCCCGGTTGGTGGGATTACTCAGGGAGGAAACAGCCACGTGGAATGGATGAACCAGATCGTCTGGCCGGCATTCAGCGGGATTCTGGAAATCCTGGTGCTGACGTGCGGGTTTTATTTCCTGCTCCTGTTTTTCCGGGAGACGCGGAGCATCAAGGTGTTTCTCGGGCTCCTGCTGGTGCTGATGGCGTTGATTGCCATCACGAGCATCTTTCACATCTATGCCCTGAACTGGCTGTTGCGACAGCTGTCCGTCTATCTGGCGGTGGCCCTGCTGATTATTTTCCAGCCTGAAATCCGGCGGGCGCTGGCGGAAATCGGGCGCTCGCCATTTCTCTCCTCGCCGGTGGATGCCCGCGGCTATGTCGACAGCATTGTGGAAGCGGTCATGCTGCTGGCCGAGCGGCGCATTGGTGCCCTGATCGCGATTGAACGGACCGAGAGCACCAAGGCGATCCAGGAGACCGGCGTGCAGTTGGATGCCCGGGTCAATGCGGATTTGCTGGCCACGTTGTTTTTCCCCCATACTCCGCTTCATGATGGCGGGGTGATGATTGTCGGGAACCGGATTGTTGCGGCGGGTTGCCTGTTCCCGCTGTGTCAGCAGCCGGAATTAAGCCGGGGGCTTGGAACACGACACCGGGCCGCCATGGGGTTGACCGAGGAAACGGATGCCATTGCTATTGTGGTGTCCGAGGAGACCGGGACCATTTCCATCAGCACCCGGGGACGGCTGAGTCGCGATTTTGATGAGGACCGGCTGAGGAAATTCCTGTCAGGCATTCTGATGAGTGGTCCCCAGACTGCCAACTCCCGCTGGAGCCGGGCCCGCCAGCAGCTGGATCTGTCTCCCTCCGGAATGGCTAAATCGGAAAGTCTTGAGAGAGAGGCGGGCTCACATGGCGGATAAATGGTCTCTGATTCGCGGTCTCCTGCTGAACAACAAGCGGTTGAAAGCACTGTCATTCGTGCTGGCGACGCTGACGTGGTACATCATCCAGGACACCATCAGTTTTGAAATCGAAATTCCGGATGTGCGTCTGGAGATTCAGGTGCAGGACGGCATGGCCATTTTGAACCAGTCGGCCTCCACGGTGGATGTCACCTTCCGCGGTTCGCAGGATGATATCCAGCGACTGGATTCGCGGCGGCTGCAGGCGGTGGTGGAGTTGACCGGGGAGTCAGGCGAGATGTCCCACGAAATTGTGATGAAGCCCAGTATGATCAAGGGGGTTCGTGGCGTACGGGCCACGGCCATTCATCCCCAACGGATTGTCGTCAAACTGGACCGGCAGGCGGAAAAACGGGTTCCGGTCAAAGGGCGTACACTGGGGTCGCCCTTGTTCGGGCAGGTCGAATCGGTCACCTGTGAACCCTCGACCGTCCTTCTGCTGGGACCGGCCCAGAAACTAAAGACGACCGAGTGTGTCTATACCCAGCCGGTGGAAGTGGATGGGCGGGTGGAATCGTTTATCCGCCGGACGGCGGTGCAGGCGCCCGGTGACAACTGGGTGGCCCACATGGAGCCGGCGGATGTCCAGGTGAAGGTGACCATTGCCGGGAAAAGTGCCGGACAGTTATGGAAGAATATTCCCGTCAGCGCGGTGGTGGAGTCGGGAAGTTCACTGGTTGTGGATCTGGATCCCCTGAGCGTCGATGTGATCGCCACCGGGCGCATCGACACGTCGGCCGCAGGCGAGAAGTTCCAGGTACGGGCCTTTGCGGATTGTATCGGGTTGACGTTGCCGGGGGTGTATACGGTGCCTGTCCATGTGAATGTGACCGGCGATGCAATGGCGGTGGCCCGCCCGGATGTGGTGAAGGTAACAGTACGGTTGGCAGGAGATAAAAAATTATGAAGGTCGCATGGGGTTTGATGATCTGGCTGGCAGGAGCCTTGGTGGCGGGAGCAGAGGGCACGTCCACGGCGGCCGTGGTATCGGGTGAAGTGGCGGATTTGGTGTCCAGCGGCCGTGACTGTCTGATGAATGGAAAAATGACGGAAGCCCTGGCCCTTTTTGAGAAGGCATACAGTCTTGATCCTGCCAATAACGAAGCGGCGTTCGGGTTGAGTGCCGCCTATCTCGAGCTGAAGCGGTTCGATCAGGCCCTGCCCATGCTGGAGAAGCTCAACAAGGAGGTTCCGGATAGTCCCATGGTCAAAAACAATCTGGCCTGGGCCCTGCTGAAGGCCACGGGGGCGAAACCGGAGGATGCCGCGCGGGCCGTCAAACTGGCGCGGAGCGCGTTGCTGGATGTGCCGTCGGACTATTCCATCTGGAACACGCTCGGGGAGGCGTATTACGCGGCCGGTCAATTTGAGAAGGGGTTGAGTGCCGCGCAGAGTGGCTTACAGTTGAGCAATCTGGCGGGGGCGACCAATTCTCCCTCCCGTGAGTTGGTGGCGCGGTGCCGGAAGGCGGCAGGAGCGGCCTCAGTGGATCGTGATAACGACCGGCCTTGACGGGAAATGGGGACAGTATGGCAGATGTAAAATCGAATACAGGTAGTAGTGGGCTCCGTGAGGCATTGAGCATCGTGCTCCTGGCCGTGTGCGTAATCGTATTTCTAAGCCTGGTCTCGTATGACTGGCGCGATATTCCCCTGTTATGTGAGCCGGCGAATACTCCGCCAGCTAACTTCATCGGGCCCGGCGGCGCCTGGATGTCGTTTGTGTTGTTCGAGGCGATGGGGCTTGGCGCCTATCTGATCCCGCTCTGGTTCCTGGGATTCGGGATCGTGCTGATCTTCCACGGGATCGAGCATATCCGCGCCAAACTGCTCTGGGTGATCCTGATGATGTTCTCGCTGGCCTGCTTCCTGGACCTGCATACGGATTGGTTTGAGCCCCTGTTGTCCGCCCTGAACCTCAGTGCGGCGGGCGGAGTTCCCGCCCAGTCGGTCGCCCAGGTGCTGTCGGTGAACCTGTTCGGGAGTCTCGGGGCTGAGATTCTGGTGGCGGCGGTGTTCCTGGCCTCGTCCGTCCTGTTTTTCGGGTGGGATGCGATTCTGCGTTTCACCGCCATGCTGCATACCACGGCGGAAAAATGGGCGCACCGGGATGACCGCGATATGATCGACTCCCAGAAGCGACAGCCGGGGATCAAGGGATGGAAGCGGGAACGGTTGGCCCGTGTGGCGGCCCGCGAGGAGGCACGACTCGAAGAGGATGAAGAGGAGCCCGAACAGGGTGAGTTGATGGTGGTGCCGGAAACGCTGCCGGTCAAAGAGCCGCCCAAGCCGGTCGTGAAGCCTGCGCCCAAGGTGAAGGAAAAACCCGTTATGCCGGTCCGGGAGCCGGAGCCCAAGCCTGAACCCAAGCCGGAGCCCAAGCCCAAGGCCGAGCCGCTTCCGCCGGTGGTGGCTCCGCCGCCCGGCTCCTATCAGTTGCCTCCGTTATCCCTTTTGACCGAAGTGCCCACGGACCGGCAGGCGATTCCGACCGATACGGACACCACCGGGCGGCTGATCATCCAGACGCTGGAGGAGTTCGGGATCAAGGCCGAGTTGAAGAATGTGGAGCAAGGTCCCTCGGTGGCCCGCTATGAATTGATTCCCGCCCCGGGCGTCAAAGTCGAAAAGATCACCAACCTCAGCAACAATCTGGCCTTGTCCCTGAAGGCCACCAGTGTCCGCGTCCAGGCGCCCATTCCGGGCCGCGGAACGGTGGGCATTGAGGTCCCGAACCTCAGCACCAGTCCGGTCTATTTGCGTGAGATTCTGGAAGGTCCGGCCTGGCAGCCTCACAAGCAGGAAATTCCGATTGTGCTGGGAAAAGATGTCGGGGGAAATGACCTCGTGGCGGATTTGTCCACCATGCCGCATCTTCTGATTGCAGGATCCACCGGATCCGGCAAGACGGTCTGTATGAACTCGATTCTGGCGGGATTGTTCATGTCGCGGACTCCGGAGCAGTTGCAGTTGATCCTGATTGATCCCAAGATTGTCGAGTTTTCCGTCTACAACCATCTGCCGCATCTGCTGGGCGCCAGGACGGAAGTGATTACCGATCCCAAGAAGGCGGCGGGCGCCTTGCGCTGGGCCATTACGGAGATGGAGCGGCGTTATAAGATCATGGCGAAAGCCGGGGTCCGCAATATCAAGAGCTTCAATTCCCGGCCGATCGAAAAACAACAGGCCTTGTTTGAGGGAAGCGAAGAGGTCGCCCGCCTTCCGGACCGGCTCAGCTACGTCGTGATCATTGTGGATGAACTGGCGGATCTGATGATGACCGCGCAGGCGGAAGTGGAAAACTATATTGCCCGTCTGGCCCAGTTGTCGCGGGCGGTGGGGATCCACATGATCCTGGCCACCCAGCGGCCCTCGGTGGACGTGATCACCGGGACCATCAAGGCGAATTTCCCCGCCCGTATTGCGTTTCAGGTGGCCCAGAAAAATGACAGCCGTACCATTCTGGATGCCAATGGCGCCGACAAACTGCTGGGCCGGGGCGACATGCTCTTCCTGCCGCCGGGCTCGAGCAAGCTGACCCGCGCGCAGGGGGCGCTGACGTCGGATGAGGATATCAACCGGATTGTCGGCTTTATCATGAAGCAGCGCCCTCCGGTGGTCGAGGAAAAGGCGGATGAGGCGCCTGCACAAAAGTCGGTGATGATGCCGGGTCTCTCCGATGCCGGGAACGGCGCGTCCGCGGCCAAGGCGGCGCCCAGTTTTGATGACATGATTGTCAAGGGGGGCGCGGATGAGGCCGAAGATGATCAGCTGTTGGAAATGTCCGTGCAGATCATCCGCGAAACCCAGCGTGCGTCCACCTCGTCGCTCCAGCGCCGGTTGCGCATCGGCTATACCCGGGCCGCCCGCATTATGGATGTCCTGGAGCAGCGGGGGATTGTGGGGCCGGCCCGTGGCTCCGATCCGCGTGAGATTCTGATTGATATGGATGGCGACATTCCCGGTAATTCAGCTTCAAAAGAGGAAGAACAGATATGAGCGAACTCCTTGCCCCCAGAACCCCCGGCGCCGCCTTGCGGGCCGCCCGTGAGAAGCGCCACCTGAGCCTGGCCGAAGTGGTCGAGGCCACGCGGATCAAAACGCATATTGTGCAGGCCCTCGAGAATGATGATTACAGCGTCATTCCCGCGCCGTTGTATGGGAAGGGCTTTATCAAGCTCTATGCCGAATATGTCGGATTGGATCCTGCGCCCCTCATCCGGTACTACATCAGCAACTATGCGCGGACGGTCCGGCCGACACTGAATACCGAGTTGCCGCCCCCGACGCCGGTGAATGACGGGATTCCCCAGCCCTCGCCCATGGCCCGGTTCCGGGAATCCAGCGGCTCGATGGCGACGGAGGTGGGAAATAACCTGGTGACCGCCCTGCGGGATATGCTTCATACCCTGATGGTGGCCTGGGCCCGTTTAAGGGCGAAACGGGTGGCTCCCGGCCGCTCCAGAATGTCATCCATGAGGGATTATTCGGAGCCGACGCCCATTCCTGTCGGAAAAGTTGCAGCACTGGTGTTTGCCGTGTTGGTGGTGGCCATTCTGGTGGCCAGTGGATTTTATCTGTTCTCAGGATCCAAAGCGTCCGCGCCGGCATCAGTATCCCTCCCGGTGACCGCGCCAGCCAAGCGTCCGGCCTATGCCAAATCGTTGCGTCTGGCCGAGCCGCCCCCCGCGCCTTACGCGAAGCTCAAGTAAGCCATGTCGTCCTCCACGTCCATACCCGCCTCATCTGATACCCGGCTTTCGGTCGGGTTCATCAGTCTGGGGTGCGCCAAGAATCTGGTGGACTCCGAACATATGGCCACCGTGTTGCGAGCGGAAGGGATCCCGCTGGCGCGTTCGCCCGAGGAGGCGGACATCATTCTGGTGAACACCTGTGGCTTTATCGGCGATGCCAAGGAAGAGTCCATTGATGCCATTCTGCGGGCCTGTGCCAGCAAGCAGACCGGGCCCTGTCGCGCGGTGATTGTAGCGGGTTGCCTGATCCAGCGTTATCAGGCGGAACTGCAGCGCGCGATGCCGGAAGTGGACGCCTTCATCGGCCTGGATCAATTACCGCATATCGCCAAAGTGGTCCGCCGCCTGGCGGGAGGGGAACGCCGGATTTATGACGTCTCCCGGGTGTCGGAAAAGGTGTTCAATCCGCTCCCCGAGCGCATTCTCCTCACGGGTGGCCCTTATGCCTATGTGAAGATTGCGGAAGGGTGCAATCACCGCTGTGCCTTCTGTGCGATTCCCGGGATCCGCGGCCGCTACCGCTCCCGGAGCATCAGTGATATCGTCCGGGAAGCTGAGCGGCTGCTGGAGCAGGGGATTCGCGAGTTGAATCTGATTTCCCAGGATACCACGCGATATGGGAGTGACCTGGGCGTGGACCTCCCGGCCCTGCTGAAAGAGCTGGGTAAAATCGGCGGCTCGTTTTGGATCCGGCTCCTCTACGGGCATCCGGCCCATTTGAGTGACGCCCTGCTGGAGACCATGGCTGCGATTCCCCAGGTGTGCCGGTATCTGGATGTGCCGGTACAACATGCCCATGCCGATGTGCTGTCCGCCATGCAGCGGACCGGCGGAGCCAAAGCGGTGCGCGCTTATCCGGAACGGGCCCGGGCGCGGTTGCCGGGGGTGGTCCTGCGAACCACCTGCCTGGTCGGGTTCCCGGGAGAGACCCGGGCCCACTTCAACGAATTAACCCGGTTTGTAAGGGAGTTCGAATTCGACCATCTGGGGGTGTTTGCCTTTTCGCCCGAGGAAACGACCGCGGCGGCGAAGCTGCCCAGGCAGGTGCCCCGCGCCACGGCTTTGCGCCGGCGTCAGGAACTGATGGCCACGCAGCAGGAGATTGCGTTCCGGAAAGCCCGGGCCCACCGGGGCGGGACGGACGAGGCGCTCTACCTGAAGCCGCTGGGCAAAGGGATGTGGGAAGCGCGCTCCCGGGGGCAGGCCCCCGATGTGGATGGGGTCACCCTGGTCCGGCATCCCGGCGAATCCGTTCGCCCGGGCCGGCTGGGCCCGATCCGCTATACTGGCGCGCATGGCTATGATCTGAAGGCGGTTCCTGATTGACACCATGGCTATGCACTTTGCACAATAGGCACTTCATATGGCGGAAATGAACCTTCCAAATAAAATCACCGTGGGCCGGATCGGCCTGACGTTCCTGATGGCCGGCTTTCTCACCTCGGGGATTCCGTATGGCAAGACCCTGGCGTTGGTGACGTTCGGGCTGGCAGGACTTTCGGACTGGCTGGACGGGATGCTGGCCCGGCGGCTCAATAAGATCACCATTTTCGGCCAGCTGATGGATCCGTTGGCTGACAAGATTCTGGTGTGCGCGGCGTTTGTCAGTTTTGTGGCCATCAACCAGATTGTGCCGGCCTGGATTGTCATTACCATTATCAGCCGGGAATTTGTCGTGACCGGGTTGCGGTTGCTGGCCAGTCAGCGGGGCCGGGTCTTGCCCGCCGGCCCCTGGGGCAAGCACAAGATGATCTGGCAGACGATCACCATTGTGGTCATCATGTCGGGCCTGGCCTTGCAGGATGAGATTCTGCCGCTATTTCTCGGAGTGGGTGAGCATGCCCGGTTGATCGCGGAGTACAAAATTTATTTCACCAATACGGCGATGTTCCTGTCTCATGCCGTGGCGGCGTTAACGGCCATTTCCGGGGTGATCTACCTCTGGGATGGCCGTGATCTCTATATGGAGCATACCTAATGGCGCAAGATTGGAATATCAAATCCCGTTCGACCGCCTGTTCGGCGTGTCAGGCCGGCTTCGTGGATGGCCAGCCCTATCATACCCGCCTCATTTTCCTGGAGCATGATTACAGTCGTGGCGATTATTGCGAGAAATGCTGGAGTGTGGAAGCGGCGGCCCAGCCGCGGTACAGCTCCTGGCGCGGATTCTTTAAACTGCCCCCGAGTGAGCCGGATCACCGGATCAAGAAGGAGACCGCCGAGACGCTGCTCCGCAATTTGATTGAAGCGAATGACCCGGCTCAGACCAGCGTCATCTATATTCTGGCCGTGATGCTGGAGCGGCAGCGGGTGCTGATTGAACGCGAAATCAAAACGTTGGAGAACGGCCTCCGGGTGGTGGTTTATGAGCATAAGAAGACGGGCGAGACCTTTGCCATCACCGATCCCCAATTGAAGCTTACCGCCCTCGATGCCGTCCAGAAGGACATCATGGCGTTATTGACCTCCCCAGGCTGAGTGACTGGCCGGTATGTTTGACCTCAAAATAATCAATGGCATGATCCTGGATGGAACGGGGGGGCCGGCCCGCCGGGCCGACATCGGGATCAACGGGGATCGCATCCGGGCCATGGGCGCGCTGGAGAAGGCGGAAGCCAGGTCGGTCATTGACGCCCAAGGCCATCTGGTCTGCCCGGGATTCATTGATACCCACTCCCATTCCGATGCCTACCTGCTGATTGAACCGACGGCTCCCAGCAAGGTATATCAGGGGATCACCACGGAAGTGGTGGGAAACTGCGGGGCTTCCGCCGCGCCCTGTCTGGGGGAGGCTCATCTGGCTTCCGACTGGCAGCTTCACACGTATCCCGGCCAATGGCAGACGATGGCCGAATACCGGCAGGTGCTGGAAACCGTCCGGCCGATTTTGAATGTCGTTCCCCTGGTTGGCCATAATGTGCTGAGGGCCTCAGTCATGGGGTACCAGGGGCGTGCGGCGACGGATGATGAAGTGAAAGCGATGGAGCGGTTACTGGAGGAGAGTCTGGAGGCGGGGGGGCGCGGACTCAGTACCGGGCTGATTTATCCGCCGGGGATGTATGCCGCCCGGGAGGAGATTCTCCGGTTGGCCCGCGTGGTGCAACGCAAGGAGGGGATCTATACCTCGCATATGCGAAGCGAAAGCAGCCGGTTGATCGAGGCCCTTGACGAGACCATCGGCGTGGGGCGTGAGACCGGGGTGCGGGTTCAGGTGTCGCATCTCAAGACCTCGGGGCAGGGAAACTGGCATTTGATCGATGCGGCGCTGGAGACCATCGTGTCCGCCCGGCGGTCAGGAATGGACGTGGCCGCGGATCGATATCCCTATATTTCATCCTGCACCGAACTGGATGTCATTTTCCCGGATTGGGCGACAGAAGGGGGGCGCGAGGCGGAGATGGCGCGCTTGCAGGATCCCGGGATCAGGGCCCGGTTGCGGACGGAGCTTCTTGAAAACCGGTCGGAACGCTCCTGGGGCAGTATCACCATCGGATCCACCACCGAAGCGAATATTCGATACCGCGGCCTGCCGCTGGCCGAGGTGGCCGGCCTTTTGAAAATGGACCCGGTGGATGCGGCGCTGCATTTGATTGAGACGGACCGGTTGATGACCAGTGCCTTTTTCCAGGGAATGAGTGAAGATAATCTCTGGCGGATTCTCGATCAACCCTGGGTGATGATCGGATCGGATGCCTCCCTGCGCGCGCCCTGTGGCCCTTTGAGTCATGATTATCCGCATCCGCGGGCCTATGGCAGTTTCCCGAAATTCCTGAGGGCCGCGTTGGATGGCCGGACGGTACCCCTGCCCGAGGCGGTACGGAAAATGACGTCGCTGCCGGCGGCGCAATTCAGGCTTGGGGCGCGGGGTGAATTGCGGGAGGGGTACCTGGCCGATGTGACGGTTCTGGATCCCGGCACCGTGCGGGACTGTGCCACCTTCAGTGATCCGCACCGTTTTTCAGAGGGGATTACGCACCTGATTGTCAATGGGCAGACCGTGCTGGCCGATGGCCAGCTGACAGGCGCCCGCCCCGGCTCCTGGTTGTAATATCCTGAATCCTGAGATCGGGATTCAGGCGCCTGTTGCTGTATTTCCTGGAGTCAGTGCGCGGCGGATCGCCTCAGCCAGTTGACGGAGAATCAACGGCTTCATCAGCACTTCCTTTACCCCCGCCTGGAGGAGCTCCTGGTCATCCACATTCCGGCTGTAGCCGGTGCAGATTAATGAAGGGATCCCTGGGCAGATGGCATGGATCTCCTGGATTAGATCCATACCCGTCATGCCGGGCATGATCTGGTCCGAAATGATGAGGTCAAACTGGCTCGGGTCCTCGCGGAAAATGGTGAGCGCATCAGATGGCCGCATGCAGGTCACTACCTTGTAACCCAGCGAGGTAAGCATCTGGCTGGCCATCGTGGTAATCCCCATCTCATCGTCTACAAACAGAATGCGTTCGGTGCCATGGGGAATCTGGGTGGCCGTCGTATCGGATTGTTCCGCAGCCTGTTCCAGCAGGGGGAGAACGACATGGAAGGTCGTGCCCTTTCCCACTTCACTCTCGACGGTAATCGTCCCCTGAAGGGCGGAAATGATGCCGTGGACGACCGCGAGCCCCATGCCCGTTCCTTCCCCGCTACGCTTGGTGGTAAAGAACGGTTCGAAGATGCGATCCTGGACGGCGCGATCCATCCCATGCCCGCTGTCTCGGACCAGGATTTCGATGTAGGTGCCGAAACGTAAACGTGCCAGGGGCCCATGGGTGCGGCTATTAATGAGCAGTTGCCGCACGCCGATCTCCAGGATGCCGCCTTTATCTTTCATGGCATGAATGGCATTGGTGCACAGGTTCATGATGACCTGGTGCATTTGCGTAGGATCAGCCTTGACGATATCCCGTTCCGTTTGAATGGTGAGACGCAGTTCAATCGTGGGAAGCACCGAACCGTGAAGCAACTGGGTTACTTCCTTGACCAGCGGGATCAGCCGGATCGGTTTGATCTCATGCTCCGTTTGCCGGCTGAAGGTGAGGATTTGTTTAACCAGGTCCTTGGCCCGGTGACTGGCCTTGAGGACTTCTTCAAGATTGGTCTGGATGGGATCCTCCGGGGGGAGCGTCATCATGGCCATTTCCGTATAGCCGATGATCGGGGTGAGGATGTTGTTGAAATCATGGGCGATGCCGCCAGCAAGGGTTCCGATGGCCTCCATTTTTTGTGCCTGGCGCAGAACCTTTTCATTCTGGCGGAGTGCATCCTCGGCACGACGACGGTCGGTAATGTCCTGAAATTGGAACATATACCCCTTGGGATTGAACTCATCATCCAGCCCCAGGTTGGTGATCAGAATATCAAAGTTGCATTTTCCGGTCCGGGCCGAGACAAAGCGCTTCTCATTCCGGACGAGGTCAAAGTCAATGACCGACTCGTACCGGATGGTGCCGCCTTTCATCAGGGTTTGAAAGTTCTGTTCCTCGAGATCCTTGAGGTTGAATAATTTCGCTTCGGCGAAATTAGCCCGCTCGCTGAAGCCGAACATGGCCAGGGCCGCCTGATTGACATCGGTCAGGGTTTGCGCAGGGTCAAAGAGGGCAATCCCGATAGGAGCCCGGGTAAAGAAGTCCGAGAAGCGACGTTCACGTTCCTGGAGCGCCTGTCTGGCTTTTTTACGGATGGTGATATCGTGTATGGCATAATAAATAACCGGCTGTTTATTATGTTCGAGGATCCGGATGGATATTTCCGCGGGAAATTCAGTCCCTGATTTGGTGCGGAAGGCGGACTCGATGGTCAGCAATTCCTGTTTTTTATCTACTTCAGAGGCATCGGGGAGACGTGCATTGCGCCAGACGGACAGGAGTTTTGCGTAACGCGGAGTGGCCATGCTGTCGGGAGAGACCTCGATCTGTCTCAGGGTGAGAGCGAGTAATTCCTGGCGGGTATAGCCCAGACGGAGGCAGGCCGTGGCATTGACATCAATGAATTTCCCGGCAGCGCCCTTTTCATCAACCCCGTGCACGAGAATGATGTCGGGGGTGTGGTTGAGAAGCGTTTGATACCAGTTTTTAAGGTCATTGGCCGTGGATTCACTGCTGATGAGGTCCTGGGTTCCCTTGAGCAATTGACGGTTCGCGGCGTTAAGTTTATCGGTCTGTTGCTCGATGGATTTTCGAACCAGGAAGATCCCCGCTAAAATCAGACCGCCGACAATGAGAAGGCCCGCGAGGATCAGCCCCCCGGTAATCATCAGGAACGATTGGGGTTTTTGATAGCCAGCCCAGCGGTTCAGTGCAATATAGTAAATGGAGTCCGGCTCCATTTTAAGTTTGAGCAACTCCCGGTCGATGGTTTGGCGGAGCTGCCAGTTGCGGTCACGATACACGGCGCAACGGAAATCGGCAGGGCAGGCGACCGTTGGGGTGGCCGCAAGATCGAATTTCCGGAAATAGAGATTTCCAAACAGGTGATCAGTGAGTCCTGCGTCCACCCGCCCGGCGGCAATGGCCGCAAATACCTCGTTGTAGGTATGCATTTCAATTAACTCGCAGCGAATACCTGAGGCCTTGAGAAAATCAAGAAAAGGCTGGGAATAGATGTCGTCACGGACAAGCGCCAGGGTTTTACCCTGTAAATCCTGGAACGAAGGAAGCAGGCTGTTTGGGGAGACGTAAAGCGACGCAAACGAGGCAAGGAAACTGACCGTGTAGTCAAGTTTTTCGGAGCCGTTGACGGCGGGCGCTATCGGGAGTAGTAAATCGATTTCCTGTTTTGTGAGTTTGGCGAGGAGATTGGCGCGGGTATCCACGGTGTAGGACAAGGTCCAGTCATTCCTCTCGGCGATATCTCTCAAGATATCGATGAAAAAGCCCTGGGGCGGTTCACCTGGTTTTTCCGTAAGGGTCATCGGGGGTTGGATGCAGATTCCAACCTTTACCGGAATCGCCCACAGGGGGTGCACCGCAGATGCCAGACAGCATAGGAATAATGTTGCCAGTTTTTTCATGAAACTTTGAAACGATCCACCCCTTTCAGGCGGAACAATAACAGAATGGTTTGGGGTGCGACAAAACTATTTATAAGTTCCCTCAAGTTGGGAAACGGCCCGCTTCAGGCAGGTTTTGTCGATGAGCCACGTGCCCGCTACATAGCCGGCGAGCAGCGCATTATCGCAGACGGCGTTAATGAGGCGGGGAATGCCCTCAGAGTATCGATACACCAGGTGGACGGCCCTGGAGTCGAAGGTTAAACGTCCATCCCCGCCGGCGGTTGACAGGCGATGGCTGATATAGCTCCCGATCTCGTTTTCGTCCAACGGGCCGAGATGATAGCGGACGGTAATCCGCTGTCTCAACTGCCGCAGGGCCGGGTCATTCAGCTTATCACCCAATTCAGGTTGGCCGATCAGTACGATCTGGATCAGCTTCTGATGGGTGGTTTCCAGGTTGGAGAGCAGTCGGATCTGCTCCAGCAGTTTGGAGGACAGGATCTGGGATTCATCAATCAGGAGCGCCACATTCTCCTTGGCTTCCAGTTTTTTGAGCAAAAAGACATTGAGGGTTTCGATCAGCTTCAACATATCCTTGCCCGCCGTTTTCAGGCCGAAGTCCTGGAGAATGGCCCGGATGAGTTGAGCCTCTGTGAGGCAGGGGTTGAGAATGAGGGCGGTTTGGACATTTTGTCCGAGTTCGGCCAACACCGCGCGACAGAGGGTGGTTTTGCCTGAGCCGACCTCGCCTGTGAGCTGGATAAACCCTTTGCGTCCACGGATCCCGTACATGACATGGTTATAGGCCTCGCGATGCTGGCGGGACATGAACAGGTAATGGGGGTCCGGCGTGATATTGAACGGCGATTCCTTCAACTTATAGTATTCAAGATACATGGCACTCCCCGGGACTGACCGGAGACTGCCATAAAGAACTGATCAAAAGCCAGAGTCTTTTAGTTGACCGGATTGTCATGGAGATAGGTTGTCCGGTGGCTTCTTTACTTATTCGCCAGGGTCTCCAACAATAGGTCGAATGGCTTGTTGAACTTTTCGATACCCTCATTCTCGAGTTGCTGGGTGATCGCGTCGATCATAATGCCGAGCTCGGGCAGGTGTTTCAGTAAGCGCGCTGCTTCAACCACCCCTTTTTCGAGACTGGCACTCGGGTCTCCGTGATCGCGATAGGCGTCAAGGGTATCGACGGGGAACGTATTGACCGTGTCCGGACCGATGAGGGCCTCGACGTATTTGACATCGCTGTAATCCGGGTTCTTGGTGCCGGTGCTGGCCCAAAGCAATCGCTGGGGTAAAGCCCCCTGAGCCGTCAGCTTCATAAAACGGTCGCCACCAAAGATCTCCTTGAAAATCTGGTAGGCCTCTTTGGCGCTAGCGATCGCTGTTTGCCCGGCCACTTTTTTCGCGAGTTCTCCCGTATGGCCCCCTTGTTTGAGAGGCTTGGTCAGAAGTGGATCCACCAGGGTATCAATGCGGCTGAGGAAAAAACTGGCCACAGAGGTCACCCGCTTGACCGGCTTGCCTTGGGCGGCACGTGCTTCGAGGCCGGCAATGAACGCTTCTGCCACCTGCCGGTATCGTGGCAGTCCGAAGAGCAAGGTCACGTTGACATTGATGCCCTCACTGATCAGTTGCTGGATCGCGGGGATTCCTTCGCTGGTGGCGGGAACCTTGATGAAGACATTGGGCCGGTGCAGGGCTTTCCATAACCGACGCGCTTCCTGGATGGTGCCTTTGGTATCGTGAGCCAGATGGGGGTTGACCTCGAGACTGATATAACCGTCTTTGCCATTCGTCTGTTCATAAAGCGGTCGGAACGCGTCAGCGGCGCTCTGTACATCCTGCTGACTGAGGGTTTCATAGATTACCTGGGCCGTTTTGCCCTTGCGAGTCATGGCGCGAATGTCCGCGTCATAAAGCTGGCTCTCCACAATCGCCTTTTCAAAGATAGAGGGATTGGATGTCATGCCTTGGAGTCCGTCCTCTTCGATTAAGCGCCTCAATTCTCCGCTGGTGATCAGATCGCGGCGGATGTAGTCCAGCCAGATGGACTGTCCAAAGGTTTGCAATTGTTTCAGGGCATTGTTTTTCATGAGTGGCCGACTCCCGGGCTGTTCCGGGTGGAGCGGTGTGGGGCCCCACCCGGAACAGCCATTCATTTTTATTTAACGGTCGGGGCCACAAGATTGCCTTCGCTAACCCAGCCTTCAATTCCCTGGGGATATTCGAGGACATGTGTGTAGCCCAATGCGGTCAGTTTCGAGGCGAGCGTTTTGCTGGCCGGACATTTCAGGTTGGCACAGTAAGACACAATCAGGGCCTCTTTTGACGGCAAGGCATTGTGGATCTCAGCTTCAGTGGCTTCCGGACTCAGGTTGATGGCATTTGCAATCCGTCGGCCATCGTCGAACTTGCCCGTTCGGGCGTCGACCAGCGTAAGCTTTACGCCTGAGTTGATCAGGGATTTCAAGGCCGTGGTGTTGATGATGGCCATGGCGGGGGTGACCATTGCCGGACACTTGCACTGACCCTTCATCATGCCGCAGTGCGGGCAAGTCTTTTTGGCCGTCATGCCGCAGGAAGGACATGCCTGTCCTTCCCCGTTATGAGACTTACACATAGAGCAGCAACCTGCTGTTGTAATCGCTACCGCCGCAATCATGCTGAATAAATAAATGCTCTTCATAATGTCTCCTTATCGAAATTTCACATCACAATTTGA
This sequence comes from bacterium, assembly GCA_037128595.1. Taxonomy (NCBI): domain Bacteria; species bacterium. The sequence goes on along the minus strand of JBAXWB010000041.1, from coordinate 5,592 downwards.
TCGTCTGTAGTCTTGGCGACCCAAAGGATCGCCAGTGTTTTCCATAGTTTGGCACCTCCCATTCTAATTCAGCCTTTTCAGGGCTGCTTCCACCAATTGAAGATTTTATGAATCAGCGGATGCGGGCTCGCATCATTTCAGCTGCGCTGCCGCGAAGTCCCAATTCGCCAGATGATCCACGAAAGCTTGAACAAAGTCTTTGCGAAGGTGGAGGTGGCGGGAGGTTTTTCAGTTTTCGAATTCATAGACTCCTTCGGGTTTACACGGATAACCCTACCGCAAGCATCTCGATCACTCCTTGTGAGGCTGACCGGTGGCTTCATTAAGCATCTCTGCAGCGCCTGATTTCTCCATCCACGTTTTTTCATTCATGATAATTCCCAGCACACTGCCCCCGATGACCATGTAGGCCAGGCCTAGAATGATGGCGAAAGTGGCCTTCGCTTCCACGGTCCAGGGTAGTAGAATGAACAGCCCTACATGGAAGAGCAGGGCACCCATGCTGATGAGCCCCAGGACTATTCCCATGAGTATCAGCAAGAAAGCCGACCGCCGGGCCATCCGTACCCCCTGTAGATAAGCTTTCGTCGCCTCAATTTTGAGCAGTTGAACGGACAGCTGCCTGTAGTGATCCAGCAACTTGAGCGCGACGGCAGACAAAAATCCCTTGAGCAGGCTGTTCAGCATAAGACCACCCGGGTTACGTTACTTCCGATTCCGTCCGAGAATATATCCGAGCAACAGGCCCACGGCGGCGGTTCCCGCGACATAAGGCCAGGGATTCTCGTGTACGTTCTTATTCACGTCGCCGGCGACTTCCTTGACTTTCTCGACGCTGACGTCCTTTGCGTGAACGGCCGCATCTACGGCATGTTTTCTGGCATCGGCCAGGGATTTGGCAAGGTGGTTCTCGGTCTCCACGATGGCGTTCTTGAGGTGCGAGTACTTATCAGACATCGCATTCTTCAATTCATCCTTCTTGTCTCTGGCCGCTTCCTCGAGAAGTTTCAGAGCTTCGGAAATCTTCTCATTGCTTGTATGGTCCATGGCACGCTCCTTATTTGGGCATTGTTTCCGGCATCCTGACTAATGCTTCACTTCCCACAATAGGCTGATTCTGCGATGGCACAAGCAGGGGAACCCTGATTTTTGCATCAGGAAAGACCTGATGGGCTTCAATTGCTGGCAGAAGAACAAGCTTGACGCACCCCAAGGCGTTTTAGCATCCTTCCCCCCTCAAATGGCGCATGGGCCATTTCTTTTCTCCTGCCGGATTGTGTAATGGTAGCACAGCAGACTCTGACTCTGCTTGTCTAGGTTCGAATCCTAGTCCGGCAACCAAGCAAAACCTTGCTCTCAACCCCTTTCAACCATCAATTCTTTGTAGTCTCTTCCCCTTGAACTGCAAACGTTTGTGCCAATCCCTATAAAACTTTGCGTTTTGGAGCCTTTTTAGGGGGTGGTCAGTTCCGGGAGATTTTCCGGGAGATTTTTAAGTGCGTCTGACTGTTTTAGACTGAAAGGGACTCAAAATGGGTTCTTGGATGGGGGTAAAAGGTATTGGATTATCAATGGCTTGGGGATGAAAAGAATAAAATTTGCCACAAATCCGAGGCGCAGGACATCCAATTAAGCAGATTTTCGCTTGGAATTATGGAGCCCTTTGAACAAACCAGAAGCCCTAATCAGACTGGCCTTGCCGATGGTCTTGGTCTCAACGCCATTTTTCTTGAGCCAATGCCATAGTTGCTTCTCGGTCATGTTCAAGACGCTGGCGGCATATTGCTTGGTGACCCAGTTGGATTTAAGGTCTTCAATATACGCCATAGAATAATAAAATAAACCATCCCTCAATGAGACCTTCCCGTCCACCTTCGCAGCCTTCAAAAGAGCAGGGGGCTTGATTCCCAACTGGCTAAGCATATTCATGGCGGCATCTTCGGATAGAATGGTGTCGTTGGCGATGGAGACGGCGGCAGTATCAATAGTAGGGGGTGTCGTGGGCTCAGTATCAATATGATGAGATTGAGGTTGGTATGTCTGCCCCTGTCCATTTCGTTGCTTCATTTTGGCAAGGTGGCGTTCCTTCAAGATTAATGGGTTTCGGGCAATGTAGACATCTTTGGTCGTTTTGATGTCTTCATGACGCAACCGTTCGGAAATCTCATAAATGGATAATTTCAGCCCAAGAGACTCGATATTCAACGTGGCAAAGGAATGGCGAAGACGGTGAGGGGAGGTGCTTTTCCCATTCTGCGTGACTATGCCGAGATTATTGCAATGACGACTAACGCAATCGGTGAGAACGCCCTCCAACATTTGACCACCATCAGAATTAACCAAGAGTGATTTGGTATTGGGGAACTGAGCCTCCCTGAGTTGCAAGAACCGCTTAGCATATAACTTCGATATTTCAAAATAGTTGAACAACCATTGCTCAGGCTTATTTTGTCCTTTTTGGGCTTCAGAGGGTAAGTGAAGGTCAACGCATTGGGAAACCGATATGTCATCAATAGTTAGGCGCAACGCTTCTCCAGCTCTGAGTGCAAAATCGTAGAGGAGGACATAGCAGATGAAGCGGTCTTGAATGTCAAAGAAATCGTTCCATTCCACAGTTGAACGGTCTTCAAGTTTCGCAATATTCTCAGCAGGAACATAGTCATCATTTCTGCGCTTGGGTTTATGGCCGCTGAGTTTACTTGGGAAGTCTGAAATAAAATGGGTCGAATGCAAATACCTGTAGAATGTTCCCGCATCAATGAAGTAGCAGAGAGCAGTGTCCCCCATATCTTTCTCAGCATATATCTGGTGAAAGCGTTCCAATTCAGAATCGGTAAGTTGCTTGAGGTCGGTAAGTCCAAGGGTCGTTAAAATGGTTTTGGTGGCATCAAGGGCGCACAGTTTGGTTCCGTCTGCAAGTGGCTTACTGGTTTGGATAGGGTTGCCATCTGCATATTTTACAATCTTGCCGTTCTTCAAGAAAACCATGACAGCTGCTTTGCACTCTTTATTAAGGTAATCGAAGCGACTCTGAGCCTTACATTCGGCAGGACTTAATAATGAGCGGCGCAAAATGGCTTTCGGGAATTTATTGATAAGAACCCTGACGCATCCTGCAAATTCAACCCAATAGCGTGAACGGTCATTCTTGGAGGCGGCTTCTGGATTATCATTCTTCTCTTTGGCAATCAGGTAATCCAAAAACTCTGCCAATAATTTCTCGGATGGATTGATGCCGGTGATTGTCGGTTTTGCATTAATGAATTCATGGAATAATTCTACAGACCTGACAATCTTACGTTCCTGAGACTTGAGTGAATATTTTGCTGATGGGGTTGCAGACGGAAAATGAAGGGCAGGAATAGCAGAAGGGGGTGGCGCATCATTTCCGGCCAAATCCAAAAGCAGAGCGATAAACTTATCTGTCGCCATATCATCAAAAAATACGGATACAGATAAGTCTACCTCATCTCTTTGAATGTTACGTAACGCCTTCATTTATTTTTAAGCCGCCATCACTTTTTCAACATTTACCCTAACGCTACATCCCGTTGCCTTTGCCGTCTTGTAAATGGCGATAATATTATCCAGCTCAGGGTCTTCAGAGTTAGCGGGAGCAGGAGAAGCAGGAAGCATAACCCTGCCCACCCTCTCGTTAGCCAATTCCTTTGCTATCGCCTGATACTTTTCATTCAGCCTCAATTCAAACTGGTCGTGACTTTTCGGGGTAATGGTAAGGATGCTGTTTGATTCCAGTTTCCTAGCCCAATTCCGAACGTTGGGTTCCTTTGTGAAAAGTTGCCGTCCAATATTCCTGTAAGTCCCGACCATAGTTCCCGCCTCAATGAGCAAGAGTTTTAAGAAAAGTTTGTTTTCCACATTCATTTCGCAAAACGCTTGGTCACTAAAAACTTTGCCAATGGCCGTATGATTTCCTGATTGTGCGAATTCTGCATCGCTAATAACGCCAATATCGCCATTTCGATCATTCGTTTTTATTTCATTACGCATTCCAACCTTTCCCAGCCCGTTAAAAACAAGCGGCAATCTAGGGCTCTAGTCATTGCCGCCTTTGTTTTGTAATCAATTATTTCTGCCTGTCGTCGTAAATCAGGACTTACATTCCCTGCTCATCGGCTTCTGTTCCCACGTTCTGCCATCCAGTTCCCGCCCTCGTTCCTTGTTCAACTTTCCCCTGCCACCCCACTGCTTGAAGAAGAACGGGATATCCAACCGCACACATTTGTCCCGCACATCCCGAACCCATTGCGCTTCCATCGGTCTAGCTTTGGGGCCGGATTCTCCCGCTACAATTGCCCAATCAATACCCTCAAGCGGGATGTCGGAGATGGAGGACAATAGCGGCTCCAGCGACAGGAACTTGACCTTGGCGGGGGTAGTCACGAGGTCAGCGATACGCCCATAATAATCTGAGGTCTCCACCGTAACTCCCATGTAAATGTTGTCAGTCCATGGTAGGGTTGGAGCCAAATCCCGCAATCTTTCAGAACGTTTTGTCAGAACTTGGAAGGTATGCTGCTTGGCTTCACCCATGACCTCGAAAAGTTTCCGAATGAACGTTTCGGGGACATCCTTATGGAATACATCCGACATCGAGTTTACAAAGTAGACCGTTGGCTTTTGCCTTTCTAGCGGGATACTCAAGCAATCGGGATGCACCACCACCTTGTCAAAGCCCTGCTGGTATTTTGGTTGACCCATCGCCTTGAGCCTACGTGTTAAATTTACTGCATAGCAATTTGCACAACCCGCACTTTGCTTGGTACATCCTGTAATCGGATTCCACACATTTTCACTCCACAATATTTTTGTCTTTGCCATATATACTCTCCTTCATCTATTAATTTACTTGCACATCACATCCCGATTGCTACCCAGCGTTCGGGAATACCTCAATGCCATCCGAATTCGCATCAGAATCTATGAGGTCATATCTGCATTATACTATAATATAGGTAAATATCAAGCAAAAAACGTGGCGTTCTGAAAAAGTGTAATAAACCTCAATATTGATAGGGGTCTGGTAAAGTGAAAACACTAAAAACTAAAGAAACCATTTCTCCGGCGTGGGCGGAATTGCTGATGCATCTAATGCGCTAGCCGTATAAATAAGGGTGCGGAATGCCTTGTCATTATCGAACTTGATATAAATAAAAGATTAAAATAACGGATAATAAGCGATTCGCTAAGTCATACGTATGACTTAGCGAATCACGAAAATGCGATAAGCCGAATAAATGTTTGAATTTGTAGTAAAATTCAATCGATACAATGCCCCAGAAATGGCGAACAGGTGCCGACGCACACTCAGACTAGGGGAAAAAAGCATCATTTCGTTAAGATGTATTCACATTTTAATTGAAAATAAATGAAAACGCTCGTGTTTATCGATTATTCTGGCGTTTTGCGGGTGTGGTAAGAGTGCAGCAGATAGATGCGGGCTTATGGGCAGACACGTTACTCCGCCACGAATCCACGAACCCACGAATAAAACCCGCCATGGCGAACGCTGACTCCCCGCAAGAAATCCGCCTCCATGAAAATCGGATTTACGGCGGTGATTCTGGTGCA
>JBAXWB010000040.1 GCA_037128595.1 bacterium | reverse complement strand
ATCGCACTTTTCTCCTTTATTGAAAAGTGTCAATCTACAGCCGGACGGGACATGTTCTGTCTTCTGCCCTCTGTCCGCTGTCTTCTGCCTACTATCCTTATTTCAGGGCTTCGCCCCGGACGAGGTCTTCCCAGGTTTCGCGTTGGCGGATCTGGGTGGCCCGGTCGCCCTCCACCATGATTTCGGCGGCGCGGGGCCGGCTGTTGTAATTCGAGGACATGGAGAAGCCATAAGCGCCGGCGCTCAGTGCCACCACCAGGTCGCGCTCCTTCACCTCCGGCAGCTCGCGATCCTGTGCCAGAAAGTCACCGGATTCGCAGATCGGGCCGACGAGGTCCCCCGTCACGGTCTTGTCCGTGGCGTTGACCGGCAGGATCTCGTGATACGCCTGATACAGCGAAGGGCGGATCAGGTCGTTCATGGCGGCGTCGACCACGATAAAGGTTTTGAAATGGCTCTGCTTCACATATTGAACGCGCGTCACCAGGATGCCGGCGTTGCCGACGATGCTGCGACCGGGCTCCATCACCACCTGCAGTCCCAACTCCTTAAGGGTGGGAAGAAGGAGTGACGCATACGTCTTGGGGTCCAGCGCCTGCTGGTCCGGCTTGTAATTGATGCCCAGTCCGCCGCCGATATCCAGGTAGCGGAAGGTGGGGTACTTGGCTTTGAGCTGGCGGCAGAAGTCGGCCACCTTGGCCAGGGCCTCGCCGAACGGAGCCGCGTCCAGGAGTTGTGAGCCGATGTGCATGTGCAGGCCGGCAATTTCGATATGGGGCAGGGCGGCGGCCATGGCATAGGCCTGCATGGTGCGTTCGAAATCAAGGCCGAACTTGTTTTCCTTCTTGCCGGTGCTGATGTACTTGTGCGTTTTGGGATCGACATCCGGGTTGACGCGGAAGGCGATACGGCCCGTGACGCCGAGCCGTTTGGCACACTCGGAGATGCGGAGGGCTTCGGGTTCCGACTCGCAGGTGAAAAAGGCGATCTGTTCCGTCAGGGCGTATTCGATTTCCTCGCGCGTTTTACCGACGCCGGCGAACACGATGGTGTTGGCCTTGGCTCCGGCGCGGAGGACGCGGAACAATTCCCCGCCGGAAACGATGTCGAACCCGGCGCCTTCTTCGGCGAGGGTTTTGATCACGGCGGCATTGCTGTTCGCCTTGACGGAAAAACAGATCAGTGGCTTGATCTCGGCCATGGCTGAGGCAATCGCCTGATACCGCTCCTTGAGGTGCGACTTACTATAGACATAAAGCGGGGTGCCGTAGCGACGGGCCAGCTCTTCCACGGACACATCCTCGGCGAACAACTTCCCTGACTTGTAATTAAATGCCTGCATAGCTTCCTTTGTCTTTCGTTTTTGAGTGTGCATAGCTATCAAAACCGACTGGGAATGTCAAAAGGGGGAATGCGCCAGGGGGTGGCGGCTGCACGGCCTGTTGCCAATGGCTCACGGCTTACTGTCCATCCACTCCGTGAGCAAGGCGCATTCAAGGCCGAACGGCAGGTAACCGGCGAAGCCGAGGAGTGGCATTTCGAAAATATGGAAGCGGTCAACAAAGGGCACTGTATAAATCCATTTTTCCAGACTGAGGAAATTCCACATCTCCCAGAAGAAGCCACAGACCAGGGCGGAGAGGGCTGCCAGGAGCAGGGGCTGCCAGTTGCCACGAGCGGGGGCGTTGAACAGGGTCGGTGTACCGTTCAGTGCACGGATTGCGCCAATGACGATCAAGGGCGAGATCCAGAGCAGGGGGAATAGATATTCAGGCCAGAGACTGATTCCCGCTAATCCCATGGCGGAGAAGGTCAAGGCCAACCAGGCGAGGCGGCGAGGATGCGGCACCCTGAAGGGGCGCCAATTAGCCAGCCCTGAAGTCAGTCCGGGGAAACTTGCCAGCCAGGCGCGGGTGGCAACAAAAGCCGGCAGGACGGTCGCGAAGGGGAGAGTCGCCCTCAGCACATACTCCTCTGCGGTCAGGGGCCCGATGCCGATGTAATGCCAATTCTGGACGAAGCGGTTGAGGTATTCAAAGAACCACCAGAAGCCGGCACTGATGGGAAAAAGGGCGAGAAAGGAGCCCGGGGAGTCGGTCAGTGGCGAGCGGCCCATGCGCCGGAAGGCCAGGGCATTCATCACCAGGATATAGGCCAGCCACAAGGGGGTGAAGGTAAAGGGCTGGAAGGGCGCGAACCAAGGGAAGCGGGTCCAGGCCATGACCCAGGGAAGTGCGCCGAAGAGCAGGGCCAGCCAGCCCCACCAGGGGAAATGGCCGGTGATGGGTTGTTTAACGGTTGAAGGACAGGAGGAAATGATCCGCCAGACAAACGGCCCCATGATGGCGAGGATGAACGCCGCCAACCCGCAGAACGCCGGCCATGAAAATGGCGAGTGAGAGACAAAGTCGGTTCGGGGCGGCATTTCCAGATAGGGTGCGACGGAGCCACCTGCCAGCCAGATCCCCAGAAGCGGCATCCCGAGCAATAAGATCACTCCGCCGAGCCATCCAGTTAAGCGTTTCATCAGGCTAAAGTCTTTCTCTCCATGGGGTAATTTCTCAACACAAATCAAGGGGAGGTGAGGGAACGCCCAATCCAGTAGCGGGGTTCACGGTGGAGATGAGCAATGGCCACAATTACTACCCAGTCGCCATCCTGCCCATAGACAATCCCATAAGGCGCAGCTTCATTGACGTTGGTATTTGGCCATAACTTCGTTGTATGAGACCGTCTCCGCCTGCCCGGATTTATAGGCGTTCCACCTTTGACGTGCTTCTTGCGCCCAAGCTGAGTCGATGGAAGGATCTGGCCGATCAAGCTGAATCAGAATCCGGTCAACAAGGGACATCTTTTGAATGTCTGAAAGGACTTGGATTTGATTTGCAATTTCATCTTCAATTGCCAGCATGATTTTCTCCTGTTTATGCCGAACCGCTTATAATGCAGGGAATATTACCGCTCTGGGTGGAGTGAGTCAACCCTCGCCATTCTGCTAAACTTTCACCAGGCTGAAGCCTTTCTTCTCGGCAGCGGTTTTTCATAGACCATCATTGTGTTTGTGTTTTTGGTGCTGTTTTGACACTTTCTCGCCATGAAAAACATCGGACTTGTCGGCTGTGCTCACATTCATACCCCGGGCTTTGTGAAAGCGATTCTTAACCGCTCCAACCTGAAGGTGACCAAGGTCTGGGATTCCAACCCGGCCCGTTCGCAGAAGCGGGCGGCCGATCTGGGCGCGACTGTCGTCAGCGAGTCGGCTGACATATGGAAAGACAAGGATATTGAGGCGGTGGTCATTTGCTCCGAGACGAACCGCCATCAGGAACTGGTCGCCGTGGGCGCAAAATCCAGGAAGCACCTGTTTGTGGAGAAGCCGCTGGGCATGGGTGCCAAGGACAGCTTCGCGATGGCCAAGGCCATTGAAAAAGCCCGGGTGATCTTTTCTACCGGCTATTTCATGCGTGGGTTTGCGACCAACCTCTTCCTTAAGGAACAGGTGGAAAAGGGGACGTTCGGCAAGATTACCCGCATTCGCGGCTCCAACTGCCATTCGGGGGCTCTGGGCGACTGGTTTGCCGCCAAGCCTCAAGATCCGGCCGATGACTGGCGCTGGATGGCCGACCCGTCCATCTCCGGCGTGGGGGCCTTTGGCGATCTGGGTACCCACTCCCTTGACATCATGTTGTGGCTGATGGGTGACGTGGAGTCCGTTACCGCCTGCGTGGACACCGGCATCCAGCGTTACCAGAACCAGTCCGGCTTCTGCGACGAAACCGGCGAAGGCCTGCTCAAGTTCAAAAATGGGGCCATCGGCACGCTGGCGGCGGCCTGGGATGACGTCGCCAATCCTGTCTCCCTGATGATTAGCGGTACTGAAGCCCACGCGGCGGTGATCGGTGGCAAGTTGTACTTCAAATGCGACAAGCTGGGGATCAAGGATGACCAGCCACACGAGCTACTCCCTGCCGTTGTGCCCTCGGGCTTCGAGAGCTGGCTTAATGCCATCAGCGGGGATGCGAGTGCCCGCGTGGTTCCTGTCCGCGAAGCGGCCTATCGGCCCGCCGTCATGGAAGCCCTGTACAAGGGCGCGGTGACAGGCAAGTGGGTGGCCCCGAAGTGCATGAAATAATCTATACATCCACTGGTGGCCGCCGACCTCCGGGCGGCGGCTAATCGCGCCCAGAGGTCGCGATCCACCTTTAGTGGATATCGGGATTATTTCAGGACCGTTAGTAATTCGCCTTCGTTTCAAACGGAAATACATGCTGCTGCAGATTTAATTCGCGTTTGAGCTGCAGTATTTGTTTCTGCAGTACCGGATTGACGGGCACGCCCTTGTCGCGGCGCTCCAGCCAGGTCAGATATTCTTTTTCGCCCGCAGTGTAGATCCGCTGTTCCCCGGGGGCGAGATGGGAGTGGCGCAGTTGCCTCAGGATCTCGCCGGAGGCGCGTTTGAATTCCGCCGGTTCGATGAAGGCGGCAATGTCGATGGCGATAAAGAAATGGCCCAGATGATAAGGTTGCTTGGCGCCGTCGGGGCTAAAGCCCAGCAAGCCTTTCAGGAAGGTCCCTTGCTGGAGCGCGGCGGACAGGATCTCGACGACCGTGGCATAGCCGTATCCCTTGTAGCCGCCCCCTTCCTCGCCGATACCGCCTAATGGGGTCAGTGCGGCGGTGCCTTTGATCAGGTCGTCAAGGATCTGGTGGGTATCGGTACGGGTTTGGCCGTCTTCGCCGATGACCCAGCCTGGCGGGATCGCTTGATCAAGGCGGTCATAGACTTCAATTTTCCCGCGTTGTGAAACCGATGTGGCGCAGTCCAGGAAGAATGGAAAGGCTTCATCCGTCGGCATGGCGAAGGTCAGCGGATTGGTGCCCAGCATATTTTCCACGCCAAAGGTCGGGGCAATGGACGGCCGGGCATTGGTGCCGGTGATGCCGATCATGTCGTTCCCGGCTGCCATCAGCGCATAATATCCGGCGATGCCGTAGTGGGTCGAGTTCCTGACCGCCACCATGCCCATGCCGTATTTTTTTGCCTTGTCGATGGCCATCTGCATGGAGCGTTTGGCGATGACCATGCCCATGCCGTCATGACCGTCAATGACGGCGGTGGTCGGGCCTTCCCGGATGATTTCAAACTCCGTTACCGGATTCTGGATGCCTTCCTTGATCCGGTCATAATAGATTGGTTTCAGCCGGCCGATGCCGTGTGAGTCGATCCCACGTTTATCGGCGGCAATCAGCACATCGGTGCAGACGATCGCGTCCTGTTCCGGGACGCCGATTCCCATGAACACGTCTTTGATAAAGCGTTCCATGCACTCAAACGGTATCCAGCATGTCTCGTTTTCCATCACTCCACCTCCATTCAATCTATATATTCTGAAATGTGGCGCAGGCAAATCGCTATTTTCGAAGAGCGGCCAGCAGTTGCTTCATGTCCTCCGGAAGCGGGGCCTTAAACGTCAGTACCTCGCCGGTCGAGGGATGGGTGATGGTCAGGCGGGCGGCGTGAAGCATCTGGCGGGGAGGGAGGGGGACCGGCAGGACGTTGTGGCGGGGGCGGCCATACAAGGGGTCCCCGATGATGGAATGTCCGAGGTGGGCCATATGGATGCGAATCTGGTGGGTGCGACCGGTTTCAATGCGGACGCGCAGTAAGGAGGCGTCTGCAAAGATCTCCTGCGTTTCGTAATTCGTAATGGCGTTGCGGCCATGATCCGGGTGGGTACACATTTTCTTGCGGTCACGGGGATTCCGTCCGATCAGCGTCTCGGTCCGGCCTGCGGAGGGCGTCAGGTGTCCCCAGACCAGTGCCAGATAGTCCTTGGTGGTTTCCCGGTCTTTGAACTGATGGGACAGTGACTGCATGGCTTTCTCATGCTTGGCTACCACCATCACGCCCGTCGTGTCGCGATCAAGGCGATGCACAATCCCCGGACGTTTCTCCCCGTTGATCCCCGACAGGTCGGGGCAATGCGCCAGCAAGGCGTTCACCAGGGTGCCCGAGGTGTGTCCTGCGGCGGGATGGACGACCAGGCCGGCCGGCTTATTGATCACGATCAGATCTGCGTCTTCATATAAAACATCCAGGGGAATGGCTTCCGGCCTGAGGTCAATCTCAACCGGGGGCGGGATCGCGATCTGGATGTCCTGTCCGGAGGCGAGGGTTTGACTGGGTTTGGCGGGTTTCCCGTTCAGGGTGATATGGCCCGTGCGGATCAATTCCTGGATGCGGGCCCGCGAGAGGTCTGGCTCCACCCGGCTCAGCCAGGCATCCAACCGCTTGCCTTTGCCATCAGGAGTAACTTTCATTTTTTCCGGGTATAGCCCCACAGGGCGATTCCGATCCCGATCAGGGCCAGGCTGATGAGTTGGGCCACATCCAGTCCGCCGTAGACACGCATGCGGTCATCGCCCCGGATGAATTCCAGCAGGAAGCGACCGACGGGATACGTCATGAGGTAAAGGGCGACTACCGAACCCGTGCGCGTTCCGCGCCGGTTGATGAAATACCAGGTCAGGAGGCCATAGACCCCCAGATTGAAGCAGGCTTCATAGAGTTGAACCGGGTAATGGGAAAGCCCGGCCGCCAGGAAAGAAGAGGGGGCCGCCTCGCATCCGCCGCAACAGCCGTTCAGGAAACAGCCTACCCGGCCCAGGGCATGTCCGAGCGGGAGGGCGGTGACGGTGAAGTCTGCCAGGTCGCTTGCCTTGAGATGGCGCCAGGTCGTGAGAATGAAAAAGGCCAGGATGCCGCCAATGAGCCCACCGTAGAAGATCAGGCCGCCCTGATCGACCCGGATAATCTCCTGGGGTGCCGCGCGGAAATAGGTGAAATTGGATATCACGTAGGCGGTTCGGGCCCCCAAAATCCCGCCGACCATCAGCCAGAAGGCCAGATCAGAGGCCAGTGAGGTGTCACGCCGGGTCCGGTGCCCGAGCCACTGCCAATGCAGGAGTCCGGCCATGAACGCCAGTGCCATCATGACCCCATACCAGTAGACGGGGTGGGATCCGATATGAAAACAAACAGGATTCATAGTGGTTTAAATAGAAATCAATTTCAGTAGACACATCAATTCATACTAGGCAAAATGATCAGGAATAACAATAAACGTTTGTAAAAAGCATGGTACCAAGTTCGTCAGAAATTATTACGGATCCGATGCCGGAAACCTCCTGCATCAAGTGCGGCCATTTGATGGATATTTCCGGCCTGCCGACCTTCACCCAGATTGCGTGCCCTGAATGCGGGACTCAGCAGGGGGTCCCCGGCAAGCTGGGCTCCTTTGTTCTGGTTGACCTGCTCGGCAAAGGGGGGATGGGTGCGGTCTATCGCGGGCATGATGTGGGGCTCAATCGATGGGTAGCGGTCAAGGTCATGCAGTCCAGTTTCGGAGGGAACCCCGAGTTCGTGGAGACCTTCCGGCGTGAGGCACAGGCCGCCGCCGCCTTGAATCATCCCAATATTGTCCAGATCTATTCCTTTGGTGTGGCCCATGGACAGCCCTATCTGGTGATGGAGCTGCTTGAAGGCGGGCGTCTGGACCATATGATTGCCAAGGGCGAACTCCTGAATGAAGCCCTGATCTTCAAGATCGCCGTCGATGTGGCCGAGGGCCTGAATGCGGCGGCCGCCATCAGTCTGATTCATGGTGATGTTAAGCCTGAAAACATTTTGCTCGATAATAATGGCGTGGCCAAGGTGGTGGATTTCGGCCTGGCGCAATTCAAAGCCAAGGCGGAGGGTGGCACCGCCAAAGGAATTTGGGGGACGCCCTATTACATTGCGCCTGAAAAGCTCCGCGGGCATCCGGCGGATGCGAGGTCGGATATTTACAGCCTGGGGGGAACCCTGTTTCATGCCCTAGCCCTGAAGCCGCCCTTTGAGGGTGAAACGCCGATGGATGTGGTGAAGGCCCGCCTTAAAGAACCGGCCCCGCCACTGCATACGTTCCGGCCCGGAGTCAATCACGAGGTTGAGGGGATTGTGGCCAGGATGCTGGAAGCAGAGCCCCAGAAGCGGTATCCGAATTACAACTCCCTGATGTCGGACCTCCGGCGGGTGTTGGCCTCGTTAGCGCCCCCGGTGGAGCATGGGCCGCAAACGGTGAAAAAAGGGGGGAAATTTGTCCTGACCAAGAAGAAAGGCTCGGGGACGACAGCGGCTATGACGGCCAACGTATCCGGGTCCATCTCCCATTCCGGCATGGTGGAGCCGGTTCCCGAGGATGCCAAACCCCCGTTCCGGCATTGGAAAGCGGTCCTTTGGAGTGTGGTGGGGGTGTGCGTACTGGCGGGTGCCATTGGCGGAGGGGTTGCCTACAAGGCGGCTAAGGACCAGAAGACCGAAGCGGGAAAAGCCCGGGCACAGGTGGCCAAGGCGCTCAAAAGTGCGGACCAGATCTTGAAGGAGCTTCAGCCGATTGCCGGTGATTTTTCCAATCGCGTGATCATGGTGGAAATGTGGGGCTCTAATGCCCAGCAAATGGTCTCGATGGTGGCGACCGGGGCAGCGGTATTGACGGAGGCGGCGGAGTGGGTGGACGCCGGTTCCAATGCCTCGGCGGTGGCGGCTTCGGCGGCCCAATTTATGGCCGGTCCGATGGCCGGTGCGAACACGGAGTTGAAGGGCATCCTGGAAAACGTGGCCACCCAGCGCAAGGTGATTATGACGGCCACCAATTCCGACATGGCGATGGCGGCCGTCTCGACCCTGACCAATATTCCCGGCCACGTGGCGGATCTTCATAAATCGGTGGCGGACGAAATGGCGAAAATTCAAAAAGGGGGGGAGTCAATGGCCCCCCTGCTTCACCGGTATTCAAAGGCGGTTCAGTCGGCCCTGCTGGTATCCGCGGACGTTGCGGAAAAAACCGCCCGGGAAAAAGCGGTCCAGGAAAAGGCGGAGGCGGAGCGACTGGCTACTGAGAAACAGGAAGCGGAGAAACAGGCGAAAATCCAGGTGGATATGACCGCCCTTGCCGACAGTCGCAAAACGTGCGGGGAGCTGGTGCAGCAACAGAGATTCGCCCCGGCCCTCGAGCTCATTGAGCAGGCGACCAAGTCACTCCAGACGCCCGAGGGTAAAGCCAGGGGGCGGCATATGGTCAAGGCCTACAAAATGATGGTCGACATGAAGGGGGTCATCATTGAAGGGATCAAAGCCGATGTGAAGGCCAATCCCGATACCGGCTACCGCTTCGGCTGGCTGGGGAGCAAGGATATCCTGGGCGCAGATGAGGCCAAGGTGATCACGCGTGATGCGCAGTACCCCTGGGAAGCGGTGCCTGCGGGGCAGATGATGCGTTTTATCAAATATTACATTGATAAGGGCGGCATGAACCGCCATGAGCAGTCGCAGCATTTCTTTGCGGTGGCGTTCTACATACACGAGGCCTTCGGGGGGAATGAAAAGGCCAAGGCGCAGGCGGTCAAGTATCTTAAAGATGCCCTGCATGGCAGCCCCAGTCTTGAGGAAATGGCCAAGGCGATCCTGCCCGACCTGGTGGCCGACTAAAATTTCCAGCTGGACCGGGTCGTGCGGCTGAGGGGGAGCTTGAGCAGTTCCGCGCGGATCCATTCGATCGGAATGGCGTTTTCAGCAAGAAGCGCGTCGTTGAACGCTTGCTCCGTCATGGCGCCGCTCTCCACCAGTTCTTTCCGCAACGCTTCGAATTGGAGTCCTCCCAGCATATAAGCCGCCTGATAAAGCGGGGAGAAGCCGTCACTGATAAAGCGGCGCACCTCGCTGGTGGCGCCCAGCCGTTCGTGGCCCACGTGGTCAACCAGGAAATCCACCATTTGGGTCGGGGTCATCTGGCCCAGGTGGAATTTAAGGGAGACCTCGATCCGGGCCGCCCGGTTCAGACGCCAGAAGAGCATGCCTAGCCGGTCGGCGGGGGATTCGGCCCAGCCGAGATCCCACAGCCGGCGTTCCCAGTAGAGGGCCCAGCCTTCCACATAAAACGGGGTTGAGAAATACGCGCGGGCCTGGTGGTGACGCAGGGCCTGGAAACGCTGGAGGTGGTGACCGGGAATCAGTTCGTGAGGGGTGACGGTGTGGACAAAATGGCGGTTGTTGCCCCGCATGGCCATGAGTTTGTCGTCATGATTCATATCGTCCCGGGCATAGGCGACCATCATGTTCTGGTTGTTATAGGCGGCGTAGGGAATGGTTTTCATGGTCTCGGGCGACATCATGGTGAGGCGCCAGGTCTCCTCGCAGAGCGGAGGGAGGGTCACCAGTTGGTGGTCTTTGACGAAGGCAATGGCCTGCCGGGCGGCCTTGTCGACCAACTCACCCTGTTGACCGGGATCGGCAAAATCGGCCTTAACCTTGGCCAGGGCGGCTTTCCAGTCGTCGCCACATCCCATTTCGCGGGCGGCCCGCTTCATCTCGACTTCACACCAGACCCGCTCACGGGCCCCGATCTGGAGCAGGGTTTCAGCATCATAAGGCAGGATCTCGTGCCGGATGGCAATCGCCAGCGCCTCGGCGCCGATGGGCTGACCAATCAGCGGGTCATCGTCCTTGCCTTTCAGGCCGGCAACGTCTTCCCTTAGGAATTTGGCATAGCCTTCAAGATCCTTGTCCGCTTGCTCATAAGGGGCTTTCAGCCACCAGGAGAAGTCCGGCTGGTACCCGCTATGGAAGACATACCAGCGTTTCAAGACCTCGCGCAATTGGGTTGCTGACGTCGCCGTACGTTGCGCCAGCGCAGGGGATACCGTTAAAGGGGGGGGATTGGTCGATACACTTGCGACGGCATTCGTTTTCAAGCCCTGCTCCACCTGCCCTTTCAGTTGCTTGAGGGTGCGGGAGAGTTCGGCGACCTGTGAGGCGGTGGCCTGCCCCTGAACGGGCCTTCCCTGCCAGCGGGCCTCCTCAAGGGAGTAAATGACGCGGGCAAAGGGTAGGAGGGGGGCCAGCTCCGTCCATTTGTTGCGTTCAAAGGCCAGGGCATCTAAAGCGCTTTCCAGATCGTTCTGCATAAGCAGAAAATCCACTTTATCGGACTGGGGGAGGGCTTCAAAATTCACAGAATCCAGGCGGGTAAGCCAGTTGGAGTAAAGGAGGCTCAGCCGTTCAAACCGGATGGGTGCACCGGGGAGGTCGTACGAGTTAGAGACATCCATCTGGTCCGCAGCATACTCGCGGATCAGTGCAGGGATGTCCTGTGAGTTCGGTGAACAGGCGGCAGGGGCGGCCTGAAAAATAATCGCTGCTAAAGTGAGCCAGGCCAATGGTTGTAAACAGTTCATAGTGGTGCCAGTCTTGCCCGTCCCGGCAAACTCGTCGAGTCAAAAATTAGACGCCCGCGCTTGACTATGATAGGCTAACTCCGTCATAAGTAATGTGCCGAGGTTGCGAACAGGTGATCATCGGGGTATGGAAGGATTTTGAAATATGGCTATTCCGGTTCTTGATCCCAGTAATGAAGGCCTGCCATTGGTGGAGTTGACCAAGCTTGCCGCCATGATGGCCGGAGCGGTGTCAGGGGCGATGGTGGCCTGGTTCTCCCGTCGCAACGTCCTGCTGACCCTCTGCGCCTTCCTGTTGGGGATCATGGGCGGATTGAGCATCGGGACAGGCATGGGGACGTTGTTTTATGTCACCCATGATGGCGCGGAGACCATCGTCAGGGCCGGCTGTTGCTCCGTGTTACCGGCCCTGGGGGCTGGTTTGGCAGGTGCCCTTTCGACGGCATTTCTGATATCCATCCTCATCGGGTTTCTGTCGTTGCGCCATCTCAAGCCGCGTCCCCCACGGGTTCGTACGGTTCTGAATGGCTTTATGGCCGGCGCTGCGACGGGCACCCTTACGGCGGTCCTTTGGGCTGTCGTTTAGTCGCAAAACCTTCTTGCGCGCAAAGCGGCTTTTCGATACAGTCGGACCCTAAATGACCACCCTCTTGGGCGGTCAATTTCTGACCCGAAAAACGGACGTTCCTTGAACCCCGTAAGTTATTCCAGAAGAATGAGTTCTTACTATGGCTGAACAACAAAAAAAGACCGGGGCTTATGACGCCTCCCACATCACCGTTCTTGAGGGCATGCAGGCGGTTCGAAAACGCCCGGCCATGTACATAGGTGACACTTCGGTCCGCGGTTTGCATCACCTCGTTTATGAGGTGGTCGACAACTCGATTGATGAGGCGCTGGCCGGCTATTGCACCAACGTGCAGGTCCGGCTGAATGCGGACGGGTCCTGTACGATTAACGACAATGGGCGTGGGATTCCGGTGGATATGCATCCGACGGAAAAGCGTCCGGCGGTGGAAGTGGCACTGACCGTTCTGCATGCAGGTGGCAAGTTTGATAATGACAGCTATAAGGTGTCCGGCGGTTTGCATGGCGTCGGGGTCTCGTGTGTCAATGCGCTGAGCGAGTGGCTGGAAGTGGAAGTCCGGCGTGACGGGCAGATTTATCACCAGCGCTATGAGCGCGGCGTGCCGGTGTCGAAGCTTGAAACCATTGGCAAGACGCGCGGGACGGGGACCAAGATCACGTTTCTGCCGGATACCCAGATTTTCACCGGCTCCATCAAGTTTGAGTGGGATATCCTGGCGAACCGTCTGCGGGAACTGGCGTTCCTGAACGGCGGCATTGAGATCCACTTCTCCCAGGAGGAACCGGCGCGCGAGGAGCTCTTCAAGTTCAAGGGCGGGGTGGTGGAGTTTGTGGAGCATTTGAACCGCAGCAAAGCCGCGATTCACCCCAAGGTCATCTCGTTTGTGAAAGAGAAGGACAAGATCGAGGTGGAGATTGCGTTCCAGTATACCGACACCTATACCGAGACGATGCTGTGTTTTGCCAACAACATCAACACCATTGAGGGCGGCACCCACCTGAGCGGCTTCCGCTCGGCGCTGACGCGTACCGTCAATGCCTATGCCAAGGCGAATAAACTGATCAAGGAAGACAAGGAAAGCCTGTCGGGTGAAGATATCCGGGAAGGCATGACGGCCGTGATCAGTGTCAAACTGCCCGGTCCGCAGTTTGAAGGACAGACCAAAACCAAGCTGGGCAACAGTGAGGTGGAGGGGATTGTGGCGTCGGTGGTGAACGATGAACTCTCCACCTATCTCGAGGAGCATCCGCCCGTGGCGCGGCGTATCATTGAAAAGGCGCTCCTGTCGGCCCGTGCCCGGGATGCGGCCCGCAAGGCCCGTGACCTGACCCGCCGTAAAGGCGCGCTGGACTCCGCAGCATTGCCCGGCAAACTGGCCGATTGTTCCGAGCGTGATCCCGCCCTGTGCGAGTTGTATCTGGTTGAGGGTGACAGCGCCGGTGGCTCGGCCAAACAGGGCCGGAACCGTGAGTTCCAGGCCATTCTCCCCCTGCGCGGTAAGGTGCTGAACGTGGAGAAGGCGCGACTGGACAAGATCCTGAATAACAATGAAATCCGGACGATGGTGACGGCCATTGGGGCGGGAATCGGGGCGGATGAGTTTGATGTCGCCAAGGTGCGCTATCACAAGATCATCATCATGACCGATGCCGACGTGGACGGCTCTCACATCCGGACCCTGCTGTTGACGTTTTTCTACCGGCAGATGCCCAAACTCATCGAGAGCGGCTATGTCTATCTGGCCCAGCCGCCCCTGTACAAGGTGAGCCGCAAGAAGCGCGAGGAGTACATCGACACCGATGAGACGCTGACCCGCAAGTTGCTGGAACTGGGCGCCGAGGATATGACCCTCAAGGTCAGCCGCAACAAGACGCTGGAGACCAATGAGCTGATGGCGTTGCTGGAGTTGCTGTTGCAGACCGAGCAGGCCTCAAAGAGCCTGTCGCGTAAGGGGATCCGGTTTGAGGATTATCTGGCCAAACGCAGCAAGGCGGGGGCCTTCCCCCGCTATTATGTGACTATCGGCAAGGGCGAGACCGCCGAGCACCATTTCGTGACGACCGATGAAGAGCTCAAGGGCCTGCGTGAAGAGCAGGAGCGGAAACTGGGCGAGCAGCTCGAAATTGTTTCCGAAAACGGCCATTCGGCGCCAGCCATGGGCAGCTCGGCCTTCCGCATCCAGGAGCTGTATGTGGCCACTTCCCTGGCCAAGGTGATGGTCGCCATTGAGAAAAAAGGATTTTCCATGGAGCAGTTCAATCTGCATGAAAAGCCCTTGTTCACGCTCAAGGATTCAGATGACGAGGAAACGCCGGTCAGCTCCCTGCCGAACCTGCTGGAAGTGATCCGGGAGTTCGGCCGCAAGGGGCTTTACATTCAGCGGTATAAAGGTTTGGGAGAAATGAATCCCGAGCAGCTGTATGAAACCACCATGAATCCCGACAAGCGGAAGCTGCTCAAGGTGGTGCAGGAGGATGCCGTCAAGGCCGATGAGATCTTTACCATCCTGATGGGGGATGAAGTCGAGCCGCGCCGCAAATTTATTGAGGACAATGCCCTGAACGTTCAGAATTTGGATATCTAAGTATGTATACACGAAACGAAGTTTTGGCCAATATCAACATCGAAGACGAGATGCAGCGCTCGTACATTGACTACTCCATGAGTGTCATTATCGGGCGTGCCCTGCCGGATGTCCGTGACGGGATGAAGCCTGGCGCGCGGCGTATTCTCTTCGCCATGCGGAATCTCGGGTTGTTACACAACCGTCCCTACAAGAAATGCGCCTATGTGGTCGGTGAAGTGCTGGGTAAATACCACCCGCACGGCGATTCCTCGGTGTATGACACCCTGGTGCGGATGGCCCAATATTTCGCCATGCGCTATATGCTGGTGGATGGCCAGGGAAACTTCGGTAGTATTGATGGCGATAATGCCGCCGCCTACCGGTATACCGAGTCGCGTCTGACGAGCATGGCGGAAGAGATGCTGGCGGATATCGACAAAAACACCGTGGACATGGTGCCCAACTACAATGGCGATCTCATGGAGCCGTCCGTGTTGCCCGCCCGCGTCCCCAATCTGCTCCTGAACGGCAGCACCGGTATTGCAGTCGGTATGGCCACCAACATCCCGCCCCACAACCTGGGCGAGCTGGTGGATGCGCTGGTGCACCTGATTGACCATGAGAATGCCACCGTGGATGACCTGATGAAGTATGTCAAGGGTCCGGATTTTCCTACGGGCGGTATCATTTGCGGATTGAAGCCGATCGCGGACATGTACCGCACCGGGCGTGGCCTGCTGAAGGTCCGCGGCCGGGCCGGCATTGAGGAAGGCAAGCAGGGCAAGGAAAGTATCATTATTACTGAGATTCCCTATGCTGTGAATAAGGCGACCCTGATCACCAATATCGCCTATCTGGTTCAGGAAAAGAAGATTGAAGGTATTTCTGATCTGCGCGATGAGTCGAATAAGGACGGAATCCGCATCGTCATTGAACTGAAGCGCGGGGTGGTGGCCCGGGTGGTCTTGAACAACCTCTACAAGCATACCCAGCTCCAGACGACCTTCGGCGCCATCATGCTGGCGATCGATCAGGGCCGTCCCAAAGTCATGACGCTCAAGGAGATGCTCGAGGCCTATCTGGATCACCGCTATGACGTGGTTCGGCGCCGCACCCAGTTTGAGCTCGATAAAGCCGAGGCGCGCGCCCACATCCTGGAGGGGTTGAAAATTGCGCTGGATAACATGGATGCCGTGGTGAAGATCATCCGCGCGGCCAAGGACCGGGATCAGGCCCGTGCCCAGTTGATGTCCAAGTTCGGACTGAGCGAAATCCAGTCGAACGCGATTCTCGACATGCGGCTCTATCAGCTGACCGGCCTGGAACGGGATAAGCTCGAGGCGGAATATCTGGAGTTGATCAAGCTGATCACCTATCTGAAGGACCTGTTGGCCAGTCGTGAGAAGCTGTTCGGGATCATCAAGGCGGACCTGATCGAGGTTCGGAAGCAATATGCGGATGAGCGGATCACCAGCCTGGTTCCTGATGAAGGCGAAGTGAACATCGAGGATCTGATCGCCGACCGCGGTTATGTGATCACCATCAGCCATACCGGCTACATCAAGCGGACCGCCGTGAGCACCTATAAGGCCCAGCGGCGCGGGGGCAAAGGGGTGGCGGGAATGGATACCAAGGAGGAGGACTATGTCCAGCACCTCTTTGTGGCCAATACCCATGACTACATCCTCTTCTTTACGCCCACCGGTCGGCTGTACTGGGAGAAGGTGTATGAGGTTCCCGAGGCGAACCGGAATTCGCGCGGCAAGGCGTTGGTCAACATGCTGAATGTTCAGAGCGGTGACAGCATCGCCTCGATGATCAAGGTGCGTGAGTTTGCCGAGAATCAGTTTGTCGTGTTCGCCACCGCGAAAGGCGTGGTCAAGAAGACCAATCTGGCGGCCTTCAGCAATCCGCGTACCGCCGGCATCATTGCTATCGCCATTGATGAGGGCGACCGTCTGATCGGGGTCAAACAGACCGATGGCCATACCGATGTCGTGCTCACCACGCACAATGGAATGAGCATTCGCTTCAATGAGAGCGAATTGCGCGACCAGGGTCGTGACACCCGGGGGGTGTGCGGGATTGCGCTGGATGACGATGACAAGGTCGAGAGCCTGGAGATTGTGGATCCGCGCGCGACCTTCCTCGTCTGTACCGAAAACGGCTACGGAAAGCGTACCGGGTTTGATGAATACCGGGTTCAGCACCGCGGCGGCCGCGGCCTGATGACCATTCGCACCTCGGATCGCAACGGGGCCATTGTGGGAGCCCATGCCGTTCAGGAAGGCGATGCCCTGATGCTGATCACGGCGCAAGGCCAGATGATCCGGATGCCGGTGGCGGATGTCCGTGTGATCAGCCGCGTGACCCAGGGGGTTCGCCTGATCAATCTCGATGCCGGCGACAAGCTGGTGGCGGCAACGACCGTTGAACCTGAGGATGATGAGGTCGTAGCGGCGAGCCCGGAAGGGGCAGAGCCGAAGAAGGGTGAATAACAGGGGCACTCATTACAGCGTATCCGCAGGGCTGATTACGCCCATCGGCCCCTTGTTGAGCACGTGGGTGTAAATCATCGTTGTTTACATCTGGGAATGCCCCAATAAGACCTGCACCGTTCGGATGTCCTGTCCGGCCTCCAGCAGATGGGTTGCAAAAGAATGGCGGAAGCAGTGCGGGGTGAACCGGATCGTCAAGCCGGCGGCTCGAACGGCCTCGCGAACGGCGCGTTCGGGTATTTCTGGGCCAGCGCGCCAGGCACTTCCACCTCGTGCATGTTACGGGCCTTATCTTCCTGGTATTGACTCTGTCGCAGTTGAATCCATTGCTGCATTTCTTCGCGATATTTCTTGGGAAACGGTACGTACCGGTCTTTGTCCCCCTTGCCACCACGCACCATGAGCCGGTTCTGGTCAAACTGCACATCCTGTACCCGTATGCAAGTCGTGTGCTGCGCTTTATCCGGAAAATCCTATTTTGTCGTCCTCTTCTCTATAACCATTGAACAAGCCAAGGCATTGCTCAATCTTTTGCAGAAAAATATCGAAGATATAGTGAAGTGGGATCCGACTTCTGCGCTGGTCGTTTTCAAGGTGACTGAGCCCCCAATTATCGTTAAAGCGAAGGAGCTGGCGTCCCAACACCGGCAGGCAAAGACGGCCTGTTTATTTATTTTGCCTTTGTCGCAGAATGCCAAATATATGAATAAACAAGGGGCAACCCGATGAATTATGATTTCGAGTGGGATCCCGTAAAAGATCGTCTTAATCGGAAAATCATGGTGTGCGATTCGAGCAAGCGACGCATGTTTTCCGTGACCCAAGGGCCATCACGGTGTTTGATGAAGAACACAGCAAAACTGAAGATCGCTGGGTGACGATTGGCCTTTCGGCCAGCGGTGGAGTTTTGGTGGTGCACCACACGTACCAGGAAAGCTGCGAATCAAATGCCTGCATCAGGATTATTTCGTCTCGAAAGGCCGTCAGGCGTGAAATCAGTCAGTACATGGAGAAATGATATGAAAAAGGGATATGACTTTTCAAAGGGAGTGCGCGAGAAATTCTTTCGGCCGGATGCGAAGATGAACTTGCCCGTTTATCTCGACTCAGATGTGTTGAGTTTTGTGGAAAAAATCGCATCCAGTAGACGTTCTGATATTTCGGCTGTTGTCAACCGGCTGCTTAAGTCTGACATGCAACTGATTGAAGCCGCAAAATACTCCACGAACCACCTCTTTGATCGCGACGGCTCGCACGCTCGCCGCGGGTCAAGAGTCGCGTTCTGCATATAAAGTTATTTCTTGAATCATAATGCTATTAGCAATACGATATCAATATGGATGAGATAAAATTCACTTGGGATGAAGAGAAGGCAAAAGCCAATGTGCGCAAACATCATGTCTCATTTGAAGAGGCAACATCGGTGTTTGCTGATGAAAATGCCCGACTGAAGCATGATCCTGAACATTCGGATGAAGAAGACCGGTTCATCATCCTTGGATTCAGCTCAACGCTTCGCATTTTGGTCGTGTGTCATGTGTGTCGGCAGGGCGATCAGGTGATTAGGATAATTTCGGCTCGCAAAGCGACCCGTAATGAACGCAAACAATATGGGAGGGAATATGAAAAAGGAATATGATTTTTCGGATTCGGTTCGCAATCCGTATGCCAAGTTTTTCAGGAAACAGGTTACCATGCGTTTGGGGACTGATGTCATTGAATATTTCAAGGCTTTGGCAAAAGAAACCGGGGTGCCGTACCAAAACCTGATTAACTTGTATCTGCGCGAATGTGCTCATTCCGGCAAGAAGCTCGCACTGAAATGGGCATCATAAAATTGCAGAACCACCCGCTTCTCGGTACGGCTGTCGCCCCCGAGAGCAGGCTGTTAGCCCTAAAAAATGAGGAACAATTATGAGCGTCGCAATCAAACGGGCAACAGTGTACTTCGACTCATCGCTTCACCGCGTGTTGCGGTTGAAATCCGCAAGGAGTTGAAGCGAAATGGGAAAATATAGAGTCGAACTGAAGAAAAGTGTTCAGAAGGATTTTGACTCAATCCCCAAGAAAAACCTTTTCTATACTCGATCAAGGATGACCTCCTGATGGTGTTTGTGGTCGCGGTCGAACCTCGCAAGGAAATCTACAGATAGCCGAACCTCGCATTGCCTGTTATCGGTAATTTGACTGCGATCTTGCCCTCAAGATAGCGATCTGGCATCGTTCACCGCTTGCAGATGAACACCCTCCCCATATTTGAAATTGAACCGGCTTTAATAAAGGCCTGTGCCGGGATCAATACCCGGCTTGTGATTCAGGCACCCACCGGTTCGGGAAAATCAACCCAGATCCCGCAGATGTTGCTAGATCGCGGGCTTATTCCGGAGGGACGTCAGGTCGTGATCCTTCAACCCCGGCGACTGGCGGCCAGATTGTTAGCCACCCGGGTGGCCTCTGAGCGGAACTCGGCGATCGGGCGGGAAGTGGGGTATCAGGTTCGCTTTGAAAACAGGATCAGTACTGATACCCGGATTGTCTTTGTCACGGAAGGAATCTTGTTGCGGCGCCTGATCAGTGATCCGCACCTTTCCGGGGTGGGGGCGATCATCTTTGACGAATTCCATGAGCGGCATTTGTTTGGTGATATCACGCTGGCGCGCGCCTTTCAGTTGCAGAAGACCCTGCGTCCGGATCTCCGGCTGATCGTCATGTCGGCGACCCTGGATAAAGCGACCCTTGAATCGTATCTCACCCCTTGCACGGTCTTGCGCTCTGAAGGCCGCATGTATCCAGTCCGGATCGAGTACCTGCCCAAGCCGGTGGATAGCGCGCGGGTGCCGATCTGGGAAACCGCGGCCACGGAAACCGCGCGGTTGCTCGCCCAGGAGCGGGAAGGGGATGTGCTGGTCTTTATGCCGGGCTCCTATGAGATTCACCGCACCATTCAGGCGTTGAACACCAAGCCGGAAACGCGGGGCTGTTCCATTTGCCCCCTGCACGGTGAACTGGCGCCGCGGGATCAGGATGCCGCTGTGGCGCCCGGGGAGCGCCGTAAGATTATTGTCTCCACCAATGTGGCGGAAACGTCGCTGACCATTGAAGGGGTCCGGTTGGTGGTGGATGGCGGTCTGGCCCGGATCGCCCGCTTTGATCCCTATCGGGGGATTGATACGCTGTGGATCGAGAAAGTCAGCCAGGCGTCCGCGGATCAACGCGCCGGGCGTGCCGGCCGTATGGCCCCCGGG
This sequence comes from bacterium, assembly GCA_037128595.1. Lineage (NCBI taxonomy): Bacteria > bacterium. Next base: position 18,179 of record JBAXWB010000040.1, on the reverse strand, counting down.
GTCTGTGTGCGGCTTTGGACGGAGTATGAGCAGCGTGAGCGGCCACCCCGTGAAATTCCCGAAATCCGCCGCGTGGATCTGGCGGAAACCCTCCTGATGCTCAAGGCGTCCGGTTGTCCGGATGCCCGGACCTTTCCCTGGTTCGAGCCACCGGAGGACCGAACCCTGACGCGGGCGGAAACCCTGCTGCGGGATCTGGGGGCGGCGGATGAGAAGACGGGTGAAATTTCGGAAGTGGGTCGGGGGATGTTGGCCTTCCCGCTGCATCCCCGCTATGCGCGCATGCTGATGGCGGCGGAGGAGGTCGGACGGGTCCGGACCGTGGCCTTGATTGCGGCGATGACGCAGGAGCGCGGCCTGTTAGTCAAACGGACGGATTCCCAGGTCGAGGAACAGCGCGACCGGCGGCTGGGCGACGAAGTGTTATCCGACTTCTTTCAATTGATGCGGGCCTGGAGCGAGGCTGAGGCGCATGATTTCAATGTGGACTACTGCCGGAGCCTGGGCATTCACGCCGGGGTGGCACGTCAGGCGGGGCGGCTCTATGAGATGTTCTGCCGGATCGCTGAGGGACAGGGCCTCTCCCTGGAGCGCGAGATTGTGGCCGATGACGACGTCCGCCGCTGTGTGCTGGCCGGGTTCGCCGATCAGGTGGCACGGCGGATGGATGGGGGGACCCTGCGTTGTGAGCTGGTGCATGGCCGGCGCGGCGTGTTGGAGCGGGCCTCGGTCGTGCGCAAAAGCACCTTCGTGGTGGCGGCGGAAGTACGCGAGGTCGAAAGCGGATTTGCCAAGAAGCCGGCGGCCATTGGCGCCAAGGGCGACATGGATGTGCTGCTCTCGCTGGTGACGGCGATCGAGCCGGAATGGCTGGAGGAATTATTCCCGGGCTCCGTGCGGGAGGAGACGCAGGTGCGGTTTGATGACTCCCGGCGTGTCATCGCCGAGCGCGGCCGTTTCTATCATGACCTGGTGCTGGAGATGAAGCGCGGGGGGAATCCGCCGGAGGGGGACGCGGCCAGTCTGCTGGCGGATGAAGTGCAGGCGGGGCGCTGTACGTTGAAGCACTGGACTGAAGAGGTGGATCAGTGGCTGCTTCGGGTGAGCCTGCTGCGGAAGTGGTGTCCGGAACTCGAGCTGCCGGAGATCACGGACGAAGACCGGCGCCTGATGATCGAGGAAATTTGCATGGGGGCCTTCAGCGTGAAGGAAGTGAAGGAGCGTCCGGTTTTTCCCGTGGTGAAAAACTGGCTCGATGGGCGAAAGCAGTCGTTGCTTGATAAGCAGGTACCCGAACGACTCGATCTGCCTGGTGGCAGGAAAGTGAAGATTGTTTACTCCGAGACCAATCCGCCGACGATTGCGGCCCGGATCCAGGACCTTTACGGTGTGGCGGAGAGCATCCGCATTGCGATGGGACGTCAGTTAGTGACGATCCAGGTGCTGGCGCCGAATTACCGTCCCGTGCAGGTGACCTCTGATTTGACCACCTTCTGGCGCGAAGGCTATCCCAAGGCCAAGAAGGAGCTTCAGCGCAAATACCCGAAACACAAATGGGTGTAAGGGTTATTTTTCCTGCCCGTAATAGGCATTGGCGCCGTGCTTGCGCAGGTAATGCTTATCCAGCAGGACGTTCGGCACTGCCTTGGTGGCGGGGGCGATGCGCAGGGTCTCGGAAGCCAGCTTGGCGAGAAATTCCAGGACCACGGCGCTGTCCACTGCCGCTGAGGCGGATTTCCCCCAGGTGAAGGGGCCGTGGCTCGCTACCAGAACCCCGGGGAAAGCCAGGGGGGCCAGTTTCTTAAACCGCTCAACGATCACGCGGCCGGTGTTCACTTCGTAGTCGCCTGAGATCTCCTTGCTGGTCAGTGGACGTGTACAGGGGATCGATCCGTGGTAGTAGTCGGCATGAGTGGTGCCGAACGCCGGAATCTCGCGCCTGGCCTGGGCCCAGGCGGTGGCAAAGAGACTGTGTGTGTGAACGATCCCGCCGAGGCCGGGGAAGGCGCGATACAATTCCAGATGGGTGGGGGTATCGGAACTTGGCTTCAGGTCGCCCTCCACTACTTTCCCGGTCGCGAGCGACACCACCACCATATGAGCGGGTTTCATCTGGTCATAGGCGACGCCCGACGGCTTGATGACGATCAGGTCCTTCTGGCGGTCGATGCCGCTGACGTTCCCCCACGTCTGCACCACGAGCCCTTCGGCAACCAACCGCAGGTTCTCGGCACATACGTCCTTCTTGAGTGATTCCAACATCGCGTCCCCTTATTTTCTGGCCTTGTTGCGGATCTCGATGAGGGTCTTCATGACGCCGTGGAGTTCTCCCGCATAGCCCGGCACCCCGAAGGCGTCATGCAGTTGACGATACAGCTTATAGATTTCCTTGTAAACGGCATGAGCAGCGGGATTCGGGCGGTAGACGATCGGCTTCAACCCCGTCATCGCTTTCTGGGCCGCCGTCACGTTCTTATGGGCGCCCGCCACCACAGCGGCGGCCACGGCCGAGCCCAGCGCGCAGGTTTGGGCTGAGCGCGAGACCTTCATGGGACGTCCAATGATGTCGGCGTAGATCTGCATGACCATCGGGTTCTTCTCGGCAATGCCGCCGCAGTTGACCACCGATTTGACAATCACGCCGTACTCCTCGAGCCGGTTGATGATGGTCAGCGCGCCAAACGCGGTGGCCTCCACCAGGGCCCGATAGATTTCCGCCGGCGTCGTGTACAGCGTCTGTCCGACCAGAAGGCCGGTCAAGCGCTGGTCCACGAGGATGGTGCGGTTGCCATTGTTCCAGTCGAGCGCCAGAAGCCCGGAGGCGCCCGGCTTGAGCTTGGCGGCCTGATGGGTCAAGGCCACATGACCGCCCTCTTTACCGTGGGGTTCAATGGTGTTTACGAACCAGTTGAAGATGTCGCCCACAGCCGATTGCCCGGCTTCAAGGCCGAAATAACCAGGCAGGATGCTGCCTTTGACAATCCCGCAGATGCCGGGAATGTCGGCGAGTTTCCGGTTGCCCGGCGCCACCATCAGATCGCAGGTACTGGTCCCGATCGTTTTGACCAACGTGCCTTCACCGACGCCGGCCCCAACGCCGCCGAGATGGGCATCAAACGCGCCGACCGCGACAGGGATGCCGGCGGTAAGGCCGGTTTGCTTGGCCCAGTCCGCCGTCAGATAGCCGGCGGTATCTGAAATATCATAGGCTTTGGTTGCCAGGCGGCTGCGCAGCGCGCCCAGCTTCGGGTGTAATTTGGAGAGGAATTTGGCGTCGGGGTAACCACCCCAGTCGGCGTTGAACATCGCCTTATGGCCGGCGGCGCAGATGCCGATCTTGGTGACGCCCGGCTTCTGGGTTCCGGTCAGCATCGCGGGAATCCAGTCCGCCATCTCGACCCAGGTATAGGCGGCGTCAAATACCTCAGGGCTGGTTCGCAGGCAGTGCAAGACTTTGCTGAAAAACCATTCGCTGCTATAGATGCCGCCGCATTTTGTCAGATACTGGGGGCGGATCTTGCGGGCCAGGGCGGTGATCTCGGTCGCTTCTTCAACGCCGGTATGATCCTTCCAGAGCCAGGCCATGGCAGCCGGGTTCTTGGCGAACCGTTTCGTGAGGGCGAGGGCGGTGCCGTTCGTGTCCACCGGCAGGGGCGTGCTTCCCGTGGTGTCCACGCCAATGCCGATTACCTGGGAGGCCTTGAAGCCTTTTATTTTTTTCGATGAAGCGGCGAGCGCCGCCTTGATGGTGATTGCGGCGCCTTCCAGGTAATCTGCCGGATGCTGACGCGCCAGATTGGGGTCGGAGGAGAGGATGACGCCCTCCTTGCCGTGTGAGTAAATGTGAACGGCCGAGCCGGCCTCGGCGCCGTTGGCCACATCCACGACTAACGCCCTGACTGAATTCGTTCCATAATCCAAACCGATTGAATATTTTGCCATAATTAACTCCTCCCGGGTCAAACCGGATTTAAAATATTTAGACAGAATCAACAAAATATACAAAATTAAACCGTCGATCGATTCCTATTCTGTACATTATGTTCATTCTGTCAGAAATCTCTTCTGTCGACTACCGACCTACTCCCTGTAGCAGATGATACGCGACATCATTCCAGCGGAGCTCATTCTTGAGCGCCGCAATCGTGGTATCTGCGCCGATCCGGATCATCTCGATCCCGGTGATAGCGGCGAAGTCCTCAAGGTGCTCCACGGTGACGGCGCTGCTGAAGGCCGAGTGGTGAGCCCCTCCGGCGTAGATCCAGGCGGCTGCTGCTGTTTTGAAGTCCGGCAACGCCTCCCACATTGCGCAGGCCACCGGCAATTTAGGAAGGGGGCGGGGCGGCTTGACCACGTTGAGTTCGTTGACAATCATTCGGAAGCGGTTGCCCATATCCACCAGGGTGGCATTCAGGGCAGGGCCGGGCTTGGCGGTAAACACCAGCCGGGCCGGGTCTTCCTTGCCACCGATTCCCAGCGGATGGATCTGAAGGGAGGGCTTCGCCGCCGCGATGGAGGGGCAGACCTCCAGCATGTGGGCGCCCAGGACCAGGGGCCGCTTGGGGTCCATATGATAGGTGTAATCCTCCATCCAACTCGTGCCACCCTTGAGGTCAGCGGCCATGGCCTTCATGCCACGCAACAGCGCGCAGGTCTTCCAATCCCCTTCGGCGCCAAAACCGTACCCTTCGGCCATCAGGCTCTGGACGGCGAGACCGGGCAGCTGTTTCAGGCCATGGAGATCTTCAAAAGTAGTCGTAAAGCCCTTGTATCCGCCCTGTTCGAGGAAGGTTCGCATCCCGACTTCAATCTGGGCGGCATCCTCAAGACGGCTGCGTTTGGCTCCACCCTTACGCAGGGCGGGTGCCACGGTGTAGGCGGCGTCATAAGCGGCGCACTGGGCGGCAACGTCCCGGTTGCTGGCGGCATTGATGACCGCGACCAACTCGCTCACGGGGTGGGTGTTGACGGAGTAGCCCAGCCGGATTTCAGCGGCGACCTTATCGCCCTCCGTGACCGCCACCTGCCGCATGTTGTCGCCGAACCGCACAAATTTGGCGCCTTGCAGATCGTTCCAACCGCGTACGGCGCGTTCCCAGGCGGCGATGCGGTCCTGGACTTCCCGATCCTGCCAGTGTCCGACCACCACCTTGCGCTCCAGGCGCAGGCGGGCGTGGATAAAGCCATGCTCGCGGTCGCCATGGGCCGACTGGTTCAGGTTCATGTAATCCATGTCGATGGAAGACCAGGGCAGATCACGGTTGAACTGCGTATGCAGGTGCAGCATCGGCTTGCGGAAACTCGTGAGCCCGCCGATCCACATCTTTGAGGGGGAAAACGTGTGCATCCACAGGATGATGCCGCCGCAGGAGGGGTCGTTGTTGGCGGCCGCCAGCGTGTTGCGGATCTCGTCGGGGGTTTTCACCACGGGCTTGAAGACCAGTTTCAGAGGCAAGCGGCGTGAGGCGTTTAGGCCGTCCACGATGTTGCCCGAGTTCTCGGCCACCTGGGCGAGGGTTTTAGGACCATAGAGATGCTGGCTTCCGGTGATGAACCAGACGGACAGGTTATTATCGAGGTTTTTCATAGGGACTCCTTATCGGTTATGACTGAACTCATTTTGTAAATTCTGTTCATTCGGTCTAAATCTGGCCGTTGTACTCATGCCTTGATCTCCCCATTAATGTCATATAGTGTCGGGAAATCAAATAGAGAAAATGAGCATTCAGATGGACAAAATGAGCATCAACCAGCGCTTTGACTACCTGGCCCCCAAAGAGCGGCAATGGGGGATTCATCTCTGTGGGGTCGGGGTCCGGTTGACGCCGCCTCATGTGGCCTATCAGGTCTACGAGGATGGGGCTCCCTATCAGTGGAAGAACGGCCGGGTATTGCGGGACTACAGTCTGGTGTATCTCACTCAGGGGCGGGGGATATTGCGGGTGCGCGGTGCGCGGCCACTTGAGGTTGCCGCCGGGGACGTCCTGCTGATCCGGCCCGGGGTCTGGCATGATTACGCCCCTCTGCCGGAGACGGGCTGGAAGGAATACTGGATGATGTTCAATGGCCGGCAGGCGGAAACGCTGATGTCACAGGGCGAGATTCCCTGGCGTGCGCCGATGATTCACTACGGGGTGGATGAATCCCTGCACCACCTGTTTACACAGATGCTGGAAGTGGCGGAGGGGATGCCGCCCTTTGGTGGGGTGATCCATACCGGGCTGGTCCTGCAGATGGCGGCCTTGATCCAGAGCCGGCTTCAGTTGCAGAGAGAGCAGGGCGGGCGCGAGGAATCCTTTATCCGGCAGGCCAAACAGCAAATGGCCAATGAGTTGGAGCGGCCGCTGGATATGAAAGCCCTGGCGAACCAGTTGGGTGTAAGTTATCCGCATTTCCGCAGGGTTTTCAAGACGTCCACCGGCCTGCCGCCCCAGCAGTACCTGTTAAACCTGAGAGTGAACCGGGCGAAACAATTGATGGAAGAACCGGACGTCAAACTGAGTGACGTGGCCCGGCGTGCCGGGTTTGAAGACCCCTATTACTTCTCGCGGGTCTTCAAGCAGAAGACCGGCATTCCTCCGTCGCAATGGCGGAAGTAACGCTTTATGACCGCTCGCGCTGTCAGCATTGGTGGATGCCGACGTCCCGGCGGCATATGTGGACAGGGTGAGCTTTCTTTTCGCTGGTACGCCGCCGGGACGTCGGCGTCCACCGGATAATCCGCGCGGAGTCGTTTTTGGCAACATGTCTGAAGTCTAGACTGGGCGGTATGATTGGTTCTTGGCAAACAGGAATTATCGTTTACCATCGATCCATGAAAAAAATCATAGCGATGTGTTTGATCGGGTGTGGTCTGGCGGCGCAGGGGGCAGACTACGTCATTGCCTTGAGTGTCGACGGGCTGGGATCGTCCTATCTGCAAACGATGGTGGATGCCGGTAAAGCGCCGCACTTCAAGCAACTTCAGGCGGAATCCGCAGGCACAGCCAATGCCCGCAATGACTATGACGTCTCGGTCACCCTTCCGAATCATACCAGCATGGTGACCAGTCGCCGGGTCAAGGAGGCGGAAGGCCACAGTTGGACCAACAACACCGATCCCGCCAAGGGCGTGACGCTCCACTCCCACAAGGGGGCCTATATCTCCAGTGTCTTTGCCGTGGCGCATGATCATGGGCTCAAGACGGGGATGTGGGCCACTAAAACCAAGTTCTCGCTGTTCCCTGATTCCTATAATGCGACGAATGGGGCACCTGACACCACGGGGGTGAATAATGGGCGTAACAAAGTGGATTATTCCTATATCAAATCGTCGGTTGAGCTCGTCGACAACTTCATCAACACGATGACGAACCAGCCCTGTCAGTTTGCCTTTGTGCATTTTGGTGAATGTGACGGAGCGGGCCATAGTCAAGGTTGGGGGAGTGAGCCTTACTACGCCGCCCTGGTCCTGCTGGATGGTCAGTTGGGCCGGATCATGGATCTGATCGCCACGGATCCGAAATTGAAGGGGAAAACGGCCTTGATTTTGACCGCCGACCATGGCGGGGCCGGCAAAGACCATTACGACACGACCAAGCCGCTGGATTACACCATCCCCTTTTATGTCTGGGGTGACGGGGTCACCCCGGGTGACCTGTATGCGCTAAACACAGACAGCCGTCTCTCTCCGGGTGAAGGGCATCCTGATTATGCCGCACCTAAACAACCGATCCGTAACGGGGAAGTGGGGAATCTTGCCCTGTTCCTGCTAGGGCTTCCGCCGATTCCGGGTTCCACGATTGATGCGAAGCAGGATTTGCGGGTGAGCGCCGTGGCGAAATAGCAGGCTTACGCCTTGTTCTTCTTGTCGCGCTTGGCCTGCTTCTTCTCGGCGATGGTTTTCTGAGGTGCTTTTTTGGTTTCCCGCTTGCTGTCTCTAGGTTTTGACATTGTTCGTACTCCTGTATGTGTTCACTAGCCGGCACCATGCCTGGCGACGGTCAAAACTATACAAAAAGCCTTTCCTTAAGCAATGGCTATTCCGTATGGATGGCGCTCAGGTTGAACTTGTCACCGATGCGACGGGCAGACAGCGGGGTCTGGTGCGTCAGTCGTTTGAACTCCTTGCAGAAATACGCATAATCCCGGTACCCGCTCTCCAGGGCAATCTGCTTGATGGGGACCTTGCTGTTGGTGATCCGGTTCAGGGCGCGTTGCAGGCGGAAATACTGAAGGTAGGCATGAGGGCTGGAACCGGTCTCCCGCCGGAACAGGCGGGAGAAGTGGTGGCGCGAGAGGCCGGCCTCCCGGGCCATTCGCTCGATGGAAAGATCGGGATTGTGATAATCCTGGTCCACGAGTTGGATGACGCGCCCGATGGCGGGCAAGACCTCCGCGCGCGGTTTGCGGTGCGTGCGGAACAATTCCATCAAAAACCGGTGCGCGAGCGCAGCGACCTCAAATTCATCGGGAATCTGCCGGTCAAGAACCCGGCGATGCAGGTGCTTGAGCAGATCAATGGCTGGATGGGTGACTGGAAGCTGCCACAGATAGCCGTGCAAGCGGACAAGTTGGGTGACGAGACTATGCGCCATGTCACCGCTGATCAGCAGGAATCCAAACTCCCAGGCCCCCCCGGGCGGCAGCCAGTAGCGGGTGGGCGAGGGAACGGGTAACAAAAAGCCCATGCCTGGCGTCATCCGGATAATTCTGCCGTTGGGAAGCGTTTGGAACCGGCCTTCCCCTGAAAAGGTGTATTGGAAGGCGCAGCTGTTTTTCTTGATGTGAAGTGCGAAATCATCCCGGTGCTGATTATTGAAATCGTACCGACGCTGCCCGTATTCGAGGGAAATCCCCTCAGCAATGATGTCGCACCGATGTTCGGGATAGCTCCGGATCCGGCTGAACCCTGACTCGTTTAGCGGGAGACCGGACTTGAGCACGATTCTTATATCATTAAGCACATAATCACTATTGATTGCATTGGGGCCATTCATTCTGAGTCGCTACTATAGAGCACAATTATTAAATATAAAAGCAACGATTTTGCGTGTAGCGGAAAAATTCAAAGGGGAGATTGAAAATGAACAGGATGAATCGCGTGAATACGAGTGTGCTGGTTTGGGGGGGCATGTGGCTGCTTGTGGCGGCATTGCAGAGTCAGGCACAATCGCTGGTGTGGACTGGAAACGTGAACAACGTCTGGAACACCTCGGATTCTAACTGGCTTAATGCCGGGGTTTCCGCCAACTACGCCGATGGGAATGGGGTGGTGTTTGATGATACGGCACTGGTAACGACCAATATCAATATATCGGGGACGGTCTCGCCGGGTTCCGTCTTGTTCAGTAATACTAATGCCACGGGGAATGCCTATTCTTTCACGAACGGTGTTATTGCAGGCGGGGGCAGTGTTTCCAAAACAGGAGCCGGGGTTGTAACGTTCGGGTCACCTTCCGGCGGGGGGCTAAGTGGAGCGAGGCCCATTTCATTTTCGGCAGGAACCCTTATCAGTCGCGCTCAGGGTGCCTTGGGCACGGGGACCATTACTTTCAATCGTTCAGCCGTTGTTGCGCGGGATTTGAAGTTTGATGCCGTTTCTCAAACCGTTCCTAACAATATTACCATAAGTGGCACGTCCGGTGCCGCCAAGTGGATCGTCAGCAGTAATGTCGTGAGAATGACCGGAACCATGAATTTAGGAACAAGCGGCGTCAACAATGCTTTGAGCATTTGGGGGCAAGGCACTCTTGAGTTGAGTCCGGCAAATTCATTGGTGGGGCAGACCAATTATTGGATCCTTGGAGATTCTACCTGGAATACTCTTCAAAGCCCGGTATTCAGTGTGCCGTTGGGTGGTGATTTGCCCGCAGAAATCAGTGTCAAAATGAATTATGGCATGTTTGTTTTGAGTCCCGCGATGACCTGGTCCAACTTGATCGCAGCTCATGCCTATACTAATGCAAGTACGCCTGGGGTTGGGAAGTGGACTTATTCTGCGGGTGGGTTTGCGGCCAAGGGTGCCCCGCAAGTGTTGAATTGGCCGGCAGGGGGATTCTCGAATCTGATCAATCAACAGCCTCGGGCTCAACCAGATATCCGGTGATGCTTGGGTCGGATGTGAGAAATGAGGATGGGTCGTTTTTTGCCGATGCATCCCTTGAGATTGCATCGGATATGACACTAACGGCCGATAGGGCATTCTATATCGCACCACAGGGGCCGGGTCGAGCAACGAATTCGACTGCGAATGTGATCCAAAAGATAAGCGGAAATATTTCCGGGCCAGGATCAATGTCGTTTTCATCGTCGATTCCTGCATTAAACAGTGAGATTACTGTGGCTGAAGTTATTCTTTCGGGCGTCAATAATTGGACTCGTGGAACTAAAAATCTTGCTAACGACTGCATTTATACTGGACCGGGAGGGCTTGCCATACAAGACAGCAGCAGCATGTTGGTTCGATTTAATGGCAATTCCAGTCTGCCATCCGGCAATAATTCAAGCAACGCCTATGTGATGAGTGTTTCGTGGGCGGGTTCAGATGTGCATGGCTTTTTGCTCACAGGGCAGACCAATGCGATTGCGACGTATCAATTACCGCAACATTATCGGTTCTTGTTGGGTAATGATTACGGTTATTCAAAACCAGCTTTTGGAAGTACTGAAGGCCAGGCTGCGTTGGTAGGGTCTGAGATTTCATGTTGGAATTCCACCACTCCTGGTCGAGACAGTGGTCTTTGGATGCTGGTTCGTGATGGTTCCCTTGTTCTCGGAACTGTTGGGGCTCCGGTAAAGTTCACGGCCAGCACTGGATCTGAGACCAAGGGGAACACAGGGTTGGACTTGCCGGCTACACCGCTGGTGGACTTCGGCAGGAGTGTGCCGCTGACCAAGCGTGGGACTGGGACGCTGGTCCTGTCCAACGTGGTCTATACCCTGGTGGATGGGACGGGGGATGCCACATCCAAGTTCGTCTGGTATCTGGGGAATACTGATACAAATCTTGATGCGGGTGTTCTGCGGGAGACGGGAACAGGGCCTTCCAATTCGATCCGAAACATGGCGTACTTCATGAACGGTGGTATTTTGGGGCTTGCGGCAGATTATACCGGGAAGTCCGGAACGAATGCTCCTGCGGGCGAGATCAATGTCGGGGGGTTTTGGGTATATAACTACAGCAACACAGGTGCTGGATTCGGCGCCTACGGGGGCAAGCGTACGGTTACCCTCTCTCCCTGGAGCGGAAGCAAGTTAACCTGGGGTAGCTCGGCCGTCGCATCTGATTATTTTCTCTATAACGGAGCGCCCTTGATCTTCAATGCCCCGGATGCTGATGGTGAGATTGTGCTGGCAACAACCTCAACGAATTCCATTTCCTTGAATAGTGCCGCCCGGACCATCACCGTCTATGACAATCCGGCAACGAACTCCGACTGGGCGACCCTGTCGATCCCGATCATCGATGCCAGTGCGAGCGCGGCGCTGGTTAAGTCCGGAAATGGAATTCTGAATCTTTCAGCAACCAATAATAACTGGGCCGGGGTGACCTCGGTGTCGAACGGGACGCTGAACGTGAATGGGACCCTTCTGGCAGGCGCAAGCAACCTCACGGTGTATAGTGGGGCCACTTTGGGGGGGACGGGGACCGTCTCCCGCCGGGTGCAAGTGCTGAGTGGCGGAACCCTGTCGGCCGGGACGCCGGCCGGAACGGGCACGCTGAACATCAGCAGTAACCTGGTCCTCAGTACCGGAGCGACGTTATCAATCAAAGTGGATGCGACCGGATATGACCGGGTGAACGTGGGTGGCGCCGGCAGTATTGATCTCACCGGCGTAAAGGTGGATGTGATTCCTGCAAGCGGTTCGGATGTCACCGGTAATTACACCATCCTGACTTCTGGCAGCCCGCTTCTCAATTACACCTCGCTCGGGACGGTGACGCGTGGTTACAACGTCAGGTTAACGGCGGGTGGAACCGCTCTGGAGTTGCGGAAAGACTCATCGGGTCTCGTCATCCGGGTTCAGTAGTCAACGCTTTCCCGGGGGGACTTCATGAACACCAATCTTAAATATGGGTTAGTCGGAGTGATGCTTGCGGCATCACACCTCTCCGGCTCGGCGGTGGGGGCGGTAACCAACCTCGTCCCCTGGTCGGACTCCTTTGAGTCCTATCCCAGTGGCACGTCCGTCATCGGCACCAACGGCTGGACGGCCCAGACAGCGGCGGCGGGCGTGGTGACCAATGATCCGGTCAAAACAGGCCAATTGGCCGATTATCTTGCCAGTGGCGGGACGTATCCATTGCCCTCGCTCACCCATACCAACATCCTGAAGCTCAATGCCGAGGTGGCCAATGCATTGCAAAGTGCCGGTGGCGGGGTGGTGGTTTCGGATATCATGGCCTATCCGACCTGGAGCGATGCGGCGCCGGGCGGACAGACCAATGACCAATGCGCGTTCTATGTTGCCACGAATGGCTTGCTGACCATCTGGCATCAAAACCGGGTCGGAGCCCCTGTCACCAACGAATGGCTCACCCTGACGAACAGTGTGGTGATCGGCACGAATGCGTGGATGCGGCTTACCGTGGTCCATGATTACTCCAATCTGATGTACCAGGTCCGGATCAACGAAGGGGCGCCCCTGGTGGATGGGAAGGGCTGGGCCTATGGAGGCGCGAGTCAGGGCGGTGCCTGGTTCTACATGGTCCAGACGAATCGTTTGATGTCCGCCATTCTGGCGGAGGCCTCGCTTGCCTATCTGGATGATGTCAAGACCGCGCGGCGGGCCCTGACCTGGAGCCGAACCAACTTCATTGAGAGTCTAACGAATAACGGGGCGATGGATAACAGTCAACCCCTGTCCATCGTTCTGGCGCAGGACACGTTCAATGGCCTGGTGAACAGTGATCTGGTGACGGCCGGGAAAGTGGCGGTATCCGGGTTGCCCTCAAACCTGATAGCGGTGGCGACGATCGTCAATAGTACCAATGTGTCGCTTACGTTGACCAATCGGGCGGTGTGGCATGAAGCGGGCAACTCCATCAGCAACCTGGTGGTGCAGTTCGCGGACAATGCCTTCACCCTAGGGCGGGCCTGGGATGTATTGGGATGCCGGCAGACCAATGCGCTTACCTTTATGAACACGCCGGCACTGGGCTATAGTGCGGCCTTCTTTGCTGAAGGCGCGGCTAACAACGGGACCATAGACAATACGTCGCCCCTGTTGATCACCCTGACGAATGCGACGTTTGTCGGGACGGTGGGCGAAAACTTCGCCATAAATTCCCTGAAACTTCAGATTCAGTATCTGCCGGCCGGGCTGACCGGCGAGGTGTTGATGCTGAGCTCCACACAGTTGCAGGTGCGACTGCTCGGAGCGACCTCGCCGAATAATGCAGCCAATAATACTAACATTCAATTTCAGGTCCTGGCCGGCGCGTTAAGTCTGGGAACTACCCCTCTGGCGAGTGTGTTGAATATGGGAAGTCCCATCGGCCTCAGCTTCAGTGACGCCGCCACCCTGACTTATGGCACTGCCACGTTTACAGAGAAGGTGGCCAATGATGGTTCAGTCAATGGGACGACCCTGACACTGGCCAATAAAACCTTTAATGCGGTCGAGAATGAGGAGCTGGTGACCGGCGGGAAAATCACGAAGGGCGGATCCCACCGTGGTTGCCCGGTCGGCTGGCTCTCTGGGAACGGGGCCGATTCTAATCAACCGAATCAGTGGCTCGTCGAGTGGCGCGGGCCCTACCCTGCAGATCGAAGTGCCCTACAGGGTTTTGACGGTTGACCTGACGATCACGGGACAGGTCGGGCATGCAACCCTTAACACCGTAGGGCCACTGATTTTACAGAATAATTTGACGCTATATGGGACAAACTCGCTGAATATCATGGGCAATAGTGGTGCCAACGGCGCGGTGATATTCAATCAGGCGGCTTCGGGTAAAGCGGTGACGATGGGCGCAAACAGCCGGATCAATCAGGCCTATGGATTGTTTGACCCGGTGTCCCCGGCGAACTTGCCGGTGACCATCGGCTACCGGCAGGATGTTGGCGGTACAATCGTCTTAAGTACGAACTTTACCTGGGCCAATTTGGTGTCAGGGCGAACGTGGAAAAACACTTCCACTCCGGTTGGCGGAGAGTGGAATGGACGCAGTTTTGCAGCCCGCGGCGCAGCGCAGGTGATTGACGGCACCGGGGCCTTTGAGTCCGGAACCACAAACACCTGGCTGGGAATCAGCCCCATCCTGATGGGGTCGACGGTCACCAATGCCGATGGGACCTTCTATGCCAACGCCGGTGTCAAAATTGCGCGCGATATTATCATTTCCAATGATTATTCGGTCACTGTGGCGAGCACAGGGCCGGGAATCACCAATCCTTCAACAGCCGGATTTGTATTTGAACTGGCCAGCACGATCAGCGGGACAGGTTCGTTCCGCACCGTTGCCGCCGGAACAGGCCATCAGGGGCAATTACCCGAGTTGGTTTTGTCTGGCACCTCGGTTTGGAGCGGGGTGCATAATTTTGATTACCAGAACGGTGGGCACTATATGGTTGGGCCTGGCGGAATGGCCATTGGGGGATCTTACCAGTTGGTCGGATTCGTCCGGTTCAACGGAAATGCCAGCATTCCGAGCGGGAATGGCGGATCTAATTGTTACGTCCTCGCCATGGGGCGCTCGAGTTCCGACGGTAAGTTCGGATACTTGCTCACCGGAAGTGATGCTAATCCTGTTTACACTCTCACCAATGGCGTTCGCTTTATGCTGGGGGGCGGCAGTGCGCCCGCAACACTTGGATTGGCGATTGGACAGGCAACCTTGCGCGATAGTATGGTGAGCATCAATAATGAGACAGGGGTTGCGAATACAAATCAGGATCTGTATCTATTCGTGCGCGATACCAATTCGACATTCACCCTTGGCGCTCCGGGACAAGCCGTTCGATTCAGTTCTTGTGCGTTAACCTTAAACGCCATTTCGCAAGGCTGGTATTCGCCGACCAATCAGGCGGCAGCGATGAATGAACGTATTGGGATCAATACGCTCAGAAAGCGCGGGCCGGGCACGTTGCTGTTGTCAAATGTGCAATATACGCTCATTGACGGGACCGGTGATAATGCTACCAACTTTGTTTGGCAGATTGGCTCGGGCGTACTTAATATCGGTAACCCCTTTGATGGGGTGGTGAAAGAGAGTGGGACGTCGGTTTCAAACTCACTGAGAACAATGCGGTCAGTCATCCTGAACGGGGGCGTGATGGGGTTGACTTCGGATTTTTCGCCTGTGTTGGGAACGAATGCTGCAAATAATAATATATTTTTCAGTATGGCCGGCGCCGCCGGAGGTGGGTTTGCTGCCTATGGTGGCCGGCGCACGGTAACCATTAACCCACGGGGCGGTTACAATTATTTCGGGTGGCCGAACTCGACCGCAACCGATGGTCGCTTTTTCCTGGCTTCAGGCGCCCCGCTAATACTGAATGCACCCGATGCGGACGGAGCCATTGTGTTAACGAGCGATTCAACGAACTCCATCAATCTCACCACGCTTTCCGAAATCCGGGTCTTTGATAACGTTGCAACCAATACGGATGAGGCAATTCTCAACATAAAGATTAGCAGCAATGGCAGTCTGGTTAAAACCGGAGCAGGAACTTTGACTCTGACGGCAACCAACAATGACTACACTGGCTATACCTATGTTAGCAATGGCACGCTGAATGTGAATGGAGCGATTCTGGGGAGTGCCAGCAACATCTACGTTTACAGTGGTGCGACGCTGGGCGGGACCGGAACCATTGCTCGTGCCGTAAATATTGTCGGCACTGGCGCCCTTACGGCAGGAGCGACTAATCGGGTTGGAACGTTAACGATCAGTAGCAACCTTGTGTTCAGTGGTTCCGGATCGCTTGTTGTGGATGTGAGCGCCTCCGGTGTCGACAAGGTGATTGTGAATGGAACTGGCACGGTGAACTTGAATGGCTTGTCGTTGGTGGTGGTCCCTGCCGCCGGTTTCGAAATGACAGGCGGTCAGGACCTTACGATTATGACTACCCCCAACGGCTTGATTACCGGTTCGTTTACGACCGTGCCGAAGGGATATACGGTCAGGATCGACAACGGCAAAACCTTAGTTCTGCACCGTGACTCGCCGGGCTTTATTTTCAGGATCCAGTAGGGCTTTAGTTTTCTTTTTTGGGGGGAGCAAATGAAAATCAATCTTAAGCAGGGGCTTATCGGCATGATGCTTGCGGCATTATGCCTGTCGGGCTCATCGGACGGGGCGGTCACGAATCTTGTCCCCTGGTCGGACTCCTTTGAGCCGTACACCAACGGGATGTCGGTGGTGGGTACCAATGGGTGGACTGCCCAGTCCTCCGAAGCGGGTGTGGTGACGAATGATGCGGTACGGGCGAACCTGTTGACCAACTACCCGGTTGCAGGGAGGTCCTATCCGCTGTCCGGTCCCACCCAGACCCACACGAATATCCTTCAGGTCAATGCCCAGGTAGCGAATGCCGCCCAGAGCGCGACGGGCGGGGTGGTTTATGTGGATTTCATGGTGCTTCCCACCTGGAGCGACGGCGCTCCCGTCGGGCAGACGAATGACCAGTGCGCCTTCTATATTGCCACGAATGGATTGCTGACCATCTGGCATCAGGACCGGACGCAAGCTCCGGCCACGAACGAGTGGCTTACGTTGACGAACAGTCCCGTCATCGGGACCAATGAGTGGACGCGGTTTACGGTGCTGCATGATTATTCGAACCAGATGTTCCAGATCCGGGTCAATGAAGCCACCCCCTTGGTGGACGGGCGTGGATGGACCTATGCGGGCGTTCAGGGTGGCTCCTGGTTCCATATGGTGCAGACGAACGGGACGCTGGGATCGCTGGTGGCGGAAGCGGCGCCGGCCTACCTCGAGGATCTGATGACGGCCAAGCGCACTCTCTCCTGGAGCCGGAGCAATTTTACCGAGAGCGTCACGAATAACGGGGCGATAGATAACAGCCAGCCGCTGACCAATTCGCTGACCCTGGATACGTTCACAGGCACGCCGGGTGAGAATTTTGTAGGGAATGGCAAGGTCGTGGTAACAGGGTTGCCCTCGAACCTGACGGCGGTGGCGACGCTGGTTAACTCGACGACGGTGGCGTTGACGCTGACCAACCGTGCCCTGGTGCATGAGAGCGGCAATTCTCTCAGCAATCTGGTGGTGCAGTATACCGACAACGCGTTCACCCTGGGCCGGGGGTGGGATGTGACGGGCTACCAGCAGACCAACCGGGTCTCGTTTACGAACACGCCCAGTCTCGGCTACAGTCTTCTGTCATTCTCTGAAAGCAATGCCAACAATGGAGCGATTGATAATTCGAATCCGCTGGTCATCACGCTGGCCAATGCGACCTTCACGGGTAACATCGGCGAAAACTTTGCCACGAACAGTCAGAAACTGACGATTACCAACTTGCCGGCCGGTCTCACGGGCCAGGTGCTGATGGCCAGCGCCACCGAGTTGCAGGTGCGCCTGCTCGGGAATGCCACGGCTCACGCGGTGGCTCAAAACGTCACCACGCTACAGCTTCAATTCCAGGCGGGGGCCTTCAGTCTCGGATCGACCCCTTTTTCCAGCGTGTTGAATTTAAGCACGAACCTGAGCATCGCATTCATCGATCCCTCCACATTGACCTATGGAGCTACGACGTTTACCGAGAAGGTGGCCAATGACGGCTCGGTCAACGGCACGACCCTGACCCTGGCCAATAAGGCGTTTAATGCCATAGAGAATGAGGATATGGTTGGCAACGGCAAGATCACCGTGGCGAATAAACCGGCCGGCCTTGGCCTTGAGATCCGGCGGGGCGCATCGGCCTCAACCGCAACACTGACGTTCACGGGCAATGCCGATGCGCATGCGCTCATTAACAGCATTTCCAATCTGGTGATCACGCTCACCGACAACGCGGTGGCCGGCGGCAATGCGGCGGCCGTGGCCAACTACACCCGCTCCAATCTGATCATCCAGTATACGGATCCGCGGACGCTCAGTTACAGCAGTGCCACCTTCTCCGAGCTATCGGGCGGAATGATTGATAATCGTAATCCCATCACCATCACCCTCTCGGGGGATACCTTCAGTGGCGCCACCGGAAATGATTTTGTGGCGGGTAACAAGA
>JBAXWB010000039.1 GCA_037128595.1 bacterium | reverse complement strand
CAACCCTGAAGGGGTTGAAGTCCAAAGCCAGGGGTGAAACCCCTGGGGCCCTGGAATGAACCCGGATCCTGAGGCCAGGTTGAGCCAAGGAGTCTGAAGTCTTTTGCTCGCTCTCCTCCGGCCACATGGTCGAGCCCCGGTCCCCATTAACCCCGGGTTGCACCCCGGGCTTTGGAATGGCACCCGCTTCGGGGTGCTGGAACAGATGTTTGACACCACAACCCTGAAAGGGTTGAAGTCCAAAGTCAGGGGTGAACCCCCTGGGGGGCTGGAACAGATGTTGAATCAAGATATGTTGGACATGCGCCCTGCGTCATGACACAAATTGAACATTCATAAGGAACATCCCCATGCGTATTAATGGATTGATGATTGACGCCTCGCGCCTGCTTGAGCCCCATCCCTATTATTACCGCCTGATCGAATTCATGGCGGACTGGAAAATGAACACACTGCTGTTCCATTTCTCCGATGATTACGGGTGCGCCCTCCGCCTAAAAGGCTTTGAGTCGCTCGCCCTCCCCCACGCCTTTACCCCGAGCGAATTACAGAAGCTGATTTCCTTCGCCACTGCCCATGGCATCGAGGTGATCCCTGAGCTCGAAACCTTCGGCCATACCCAATATATCACCGACCAGCCGGCTTTCCGCCATCTCTTCGCCGGAAATCGAACCAAAGAACTGCTGTTTAACGCCATCGACCCCTTCAGCAAGGAAACCCATAACCTGATGCGGAAACTGGTCAAGGCCGTGACCACCGTCTTTCCCTCCCGCTATCTTCACCTCGGCTGTGATGAGGTCGACCTGAAGGCCTATTGTCTGCAAAAGGGTCTGGAGGTTGAAACCGTCTGGACCGGTTACGTGAACCAGATGATCCAACTTGCCCATGAAGCCGGCAAAACCCCGATCATCTGGGCCGACCATGTCAGTGGAAACCCGAAGATCGCCGCGAAACTGAGAAAAGAGGTCGTCCTCATGGACTGGCGTTACACGGACGATATCCGGGATGGAGTGCTCACAAAACTCCGGACGGCAGGATTTAAGGACCTCATGGTAGCCCCCTCCCTCGCCTGTTCCCAACACCGGTTCCTCCCTACCCGGCGCGCCCTGGAGAATACCAACCGGATGGCCAAGTTTGCGAAACGGCACAAGGCCCTGGGCGTGATCAACACCATCTGGTGTCCCTGGCGTTACCTGCAAAACACGCTCTACTACGGGATCGCCTACAGCGCGGAGTCCGTCCGCTGCGGCGGCTATCCCGATCGTACCCGTTTCAACCAGCGTTTCGCTCAAAAGGTTTTTGAGACGGCACTTGACCCCGCCTTGGCGGTCTTCCTCGACGCCTGGCTGGGCCTTGTGCTCGATTATGACCAATCCCAGAAGATCGCGCGGAAGAAAACCAATTTCACGCCCGATGAACTCCGGCGGCTTAAGGCGGTAGCCCGCCTGGGCCATGAGGCGCTCCTGGTGGCACCGGATTATCTGCCTAAAACCAACCTGGAGATCTGGAATGCCATGGTATTGTCCGCCCAATGCGTCTGGCTCTGCGCCGAAGGCACCCTGCTCAGGCTAAATCCTTCAAAAGAGGCGAAACGCAAGACTCGTTACAATACCCTGCTGAGCCAGACGCGCCTGGAAATGGATCAGGAATGGGATCGCACCCGTGACCCTGATGACCCCCAGAAATACAAAACCCGCTTCCCGCAACAGGAAGATAATTACGCGATGCTGCTGATCAAGAGCCTATCTAGGACAACAAATTAGGGTGGTGGCAGCCGACGTCCCCGGCGGCTGATTGACGGCCAGAGCTTTGCGTATCGGTATGGGAGCCACCACCCCGGTCAATTTAACACCCGCCCCAGGATGTCTAACAGTCGGGCGCGGGTATAGGGCTTAGTCACGATCCCTTTGAATCCATAGTCGGCATAGTTGGCCATCACGGGATCATCCGCGTATCCGCTGGACACAATGGCCCGGGCCCCGGGGTCCATCGCCAGCAGGCGTTTGACTGCTTCCCTTCCACCCATTCCGCCGGGAACGGTCAAATCCATCACGACCACATCATAAGGCGTCCCGGCTTCCTGCGCTTGTTGATACATTTCCAGAGCCTCTTTTCCGCAAGCGGCAGTGGCAACTGAAAATCCGCAGCGTGTCAGCATTTGCACAATCACGTTCCGGATCGCCAGGTCATCATCCATGACCAGAATTCTGGCGGAGTGAACCGGAGGCGGGAAGTTCGCCACAGCGGACGTCGTTTCGTTACACCGGGGAAACGCTGAAGCCGGCAGGTAGATCGTAAAGGTGGTCCCCTTCCCGAGTTCAGAGACCACCCCGATGTGGCCCCCATGTTTCTTGATAATTGAATAGACCGCCGCGAGTCCCAATCCCCTGCCGGGCTGCAGGGTGGTGAAATAGGGATCAAATATCCGCCTAATATGCTCCGGGTCTATGCCACTGCCCTCATCCCTCATCGTAACCTTGACATAGTTCCCCTGAAGGAGCCCAGGAACAACACCCTCCTGAAGCACCGCATTCTCCAGGGTGATATACAGGTGGCCGCCGTCGGGCATGGCTTGACGGGCATTGAGGGTGATATTGGAGATGGCTTGCTGCATTTGCCCTTTGTCGACTTCGGCACTCCATAAATTCCCGGCCTGTTGAAAAATGAGCATGACATTGCTGCCTGAAAGATCGAACTGCGCCACATCCTCGACCAGGGCGCCCAGACTGATTTCTTCCTTGACCGGGGCTCCGCCTTTGGCGAAGGTCAACAACTGCGAAGTCAACCGCACCGCACGATTCAATGATTGCTCAGCCTCCGCCAGGGGCAGGGGCGTGTATCCGGGATGTTCCCTGGCCAGTTCATCTTTAGCCAACGAAATATACCCGAACACCCCCATCAGGATATTGTTGAAATCATGGGCAATCCCCCCGGCCAAAGTCCCCACACTTTGAAGGTTTTGCATTTTCTGCAGTTCCGCCTCGTTGCGTTTGCTGACCGTGATATCGCTGATGCTGGAGAGAATGCAGGACACTTGACCCAGCTGGAAGTTCTGCGCGGAATACAACCCCGTGATCATCTCGCCACTCTTGATCCGGAACGGGTACTCCTGTCCTGTAACGGGCTGCCCGGTGGACAAGGCGGATAACACCCGCTGGCGGTCACCCTCTTTGCCCCATAGCCCCAACCCAATCGTGGTGCAAGCAAGGGTCTCCTCGCGGGTAAAGCCCATCATGCTTGTAAAGGCGTCATTGACCTCGACAAACTTCCCATCAAGGGCTCGCGTAATGAGAATAGCCTGAGGGGCAGTCTGAAAAGCCCTGGAGAATTTTTCCTCACTCTCTCTCAGTGCTACTTCCGTCCGCTTGCGCATGATCGCCGCTCCAATATGCGAGGCGATTCCTTCAAGAAGGGCCATCGTCTCCAAGGTGAAACAGTCTTTGCGCCGGTCATTAAGGTGGATCAAACCAAGAACCTTGTTCTGACTCCGAATGGGCGAGAGGGCTACAGAGGCATACCCATAATGGATGCATTGGTTACGTGGACGGAAACGGGGATCCTGATCGACAGGGAGATCGAGCAGCCGAGATAAATCGTTAGTCCAGAAACTGCCCCCCTTTGTTAAAAGCGGATGACCTAGGACGAGGTTTCCAGACATGACCAACCCACATGTACACTCTAGGGTGACGTTACCCTCTTTGTCACGGCAGGCTGAACCGTCTGCCGCACGGGCGATCAGGGAGTTTTCCGTGAGCAGGAAGTCTTCTGGAAAGCCTTGCTGGGCGCAATAAGGATAGTCGTCTCCCTCTTGCAGGCGAATCCCTACAGCGTCGCACCCTGTCCGAATCTTGAGCACTGCGAGCACGCGGCCAATTAATTCCTTAAGCTCCCCGGCTCCATCGAGAATCTGGTGAATTTCCCGGCCCATTTCCTCATACTCTTCCGCCTGCTTTTTCGCGGAAATGTCGCGGGAAATCCCCATATAGCCAGTCCATTTCCCCTCTACCTCGCCCATGGGTGACCCGTTCGAAGCATGCCACCGCCAGGTACCGTCACGGTGTTTAATTCGATATTCGAGGCCGACGGCCTTTTCCCCGGTCGTGATGATCCGGTCCAGAAATGCCCGGCAGCCGAGAACATCGTCCGGATGCACTATCGTCGCAAAGGATTGCCCCATGATTTCGCGAACGTCATAGCCGATGATGGCCTTACAATTGGTTGAGATGTACGTGAAAATCCCCTCGGGATCCAACATGTAAATAATATCATTGGCATTCTCGATGAAGGACCGGAACCGTTCCTCGCTCTGGCGTAACGTTTCAGCCACCCGCTTGCGCTCGGTGATGTCGATCATCACGGTTAAAAAGTATTGTCGCCCTTGACTGCTGATCAGTTCCCCATAGAACAGGCCGTCAAGGACCGTCCCGTCCTTGCACCGGATTTGCATTTCGACGTCACGGATACACTGCTTCAGCTCCAGATCCTTCGCAAGCGCGATCTGCTTCTCCGGATATACAAAAAGCCCTAATTCCAAGGCGTTTTTCCCGATAATGTCCGCCCGGGAATAGCCAAGGGTCTTCAGGAAGGCATCATTGACATCGGAAAAGCGCCGGTCTGACAGGGTAGAGAGCGCCATCAAAGAGGGGTTATTGCGGAATAACCGTTCAAACCGCTGATGCGTCTCCTGCTCCTCCGTGAGATTCTTGCAGATGCCGAAAATACAGTTCAGACCGTCCCACTGACCCAGCCAGGCCCGGGTCTCGACCGGCACCAATACGCCATCCTTTCGGACCAGCGGCAAGGGACAGCTTTGACGTTCGCCTCTGAACATCGCGGCAAAAGTTTCCTCAGCTTCCCGGCGCTTATCCAGCGGATGCATATCCAGGATGTGCATGGTGGCGAGTTCTCCGACGCTGTACCCCATCGTCCGGGTAAAGGCGGCGTTGACGTAAAGGACGCGGCCTTCAAGGGTACCGACAATGATCATATCGGTCATAGACTCGAAGAACGTGCGGAAATTGGACTCACTCTCGCGCAACGCCACGTCTAGTGGGACTCTCCCGTCAGCTGATGAATGATTCATGGCCCCCCCTTTCCCAACCAAACGTCGGACGTGTATGAAGCCGATGAGCCCTGCATGTGAACATTTCGCTCATCGGATGAAATAAACTGCTCCCGATCCAGCGGGGGGAGTCTGAAAGGTGTTCCCAAAATAGTCAATCTCTAACGCATCCGGACAGCCGTCACCATCCCGGTCATCAGAAATGATTCCCGTCGCATCCGTCAGAACACGGTAAGTATCCATATAGCTCGGGCCGGAAAACCCGCCATCCAATTCAAAATGGCCGCTGTTGACCAGATTGGTATTGATAAACCTCAGCTGCTGTCGCAGCAGGCGCCCGCTCAGGAACACCGCCGCCCGGCCTCGCGCATAATTCTGGTTGAACGTGAGCCGCGGCCACGCCTCTGTCGCCAGCGGGAGCACGGTCACCCCCTGGGCATCATTGGAACACACATCCCACTGCCCCAACCCCGGATTATAGAGGGTCACATAGCCGCTCGTGGAGATGAAGGCCTGGACCGCTAAGTTAGTATCCACCGCGTCCGCCGTAACGCTTTCTAAGGGTATCCGGCTGGCATCCTGATAATAGAATTCAATCCACACGTTCGCGGTTCCGGAGGCGGTCATCGTGCTCGAAAGGACGTCGTTCACCGGCACCACCACGGCCTGGCCACTTTGCACCTGATTGGTCTGCACCACAATGCCGTCAGAAGAGGCCGTCCACCCAAAGCAACCCGCCTGATTCAATCGGGCCGCCAGCGCGTACCGCTCGAATGAATCGGCATAAGGCGGAATTTGCGGAACTAGAACGGATTCCCATCCCGAAACGAAGGTCACGTTGCCCGCGAAGGTGGTCCCGTTCACAATGAAGGCGGTCGCATTGACCACCTGGACCGTCCCGCCGGATTGCACGGTAAGCGTCCCGACATTGACGGTGCCATTACTCACCACCAACCGGCCGCCACTGGCCACGGTCACCCCACCCGACACCACCAGGCCCTGGCAGCCTGACAAGGTCCCCGTCATCCCGCCCGCCACGGTGAGCGCCCCGAGGAGGGTCATATTCGTGCCGCTTAGCGCGAGTGATTTGTCGAGCGTGAGTGCGTTTGAGTAGACGCCGGAATCAGCAATGATGGTATCACCCGCCAGCGCTGCCGCCAGCGCCGCCTGGAGGGTGGCGTAGTCGCGGGGCACAAACCGCTGAGCGGTATAGGCAAACACCCCGGTAACCGTCGTGTCCGCCCAGAGATTGGTGACGGCATAGGAAACCGTCCGGGGCAGGCCGGCAAAGCTGGCCAGCGTGGCGCCATTGGTCCGGAGCGACGCCACCGCGTAGGCCACATCGGCCGTCATCGTGCAGGTGACCGATCCTCCCGGCATAATGCTGTTGGTTGAAATCCCGATCGAGCCGCCGCTTCCGAGAACCCCGTCCGTGATCACCAGTCGCCGCCAGGTGGCCATGTTCCCGTACACCTGGATCTCCTGCGCATCGGTCATCCCGTCATTATCCAAATCTGCGGTCCAATTCCCGGGCGGGGTATAGCGCATCGACACTTCATCCAGGTGGGACGTCATACCCGCTCCGCCATCCGCTTCAAACCGTCCATAGCTTGTCCGGTTCGTATCAATGAATGGCAGCCCCGTCAGCAGCAGGTGCTCGTTCATAAAGAGCGACGCCGTCTTGTTGGAGTAGTTCTGACAGATCGTCAGCCGTTCCCACTGGGAGGTGTTAAAGGTTGATACACTGGTGTGCCAGATATCCTGGGTGCAAACGACCCACGCATTGCTGGCAGGATTCCAAACCACCGGGTGTCCAGCGGGGTCAAGGAACAGTTGCACCGTCATGTTCGAGTCCACCCCCTCGGCACCTACGGTACTCGCCGGCATCCCCATGGAGGCATCCAAGTACACCTCCACCCAGACATTGGAAAAGGCAGCCGAGGTGACGCTGTTTGAGGCGATCATTCCTTGTGGAATGGCCACCGCATTGGTCCCCCGCACGGCGTCCGCCACCTGGGACACCGTCCGGATCACAACGGTATTCGACGAGGCCCCCCACCCCTGGCTGCTCAGGTCAGTCAGCGCCGTCCCATCCATGTAGGATTCAAACCCTTCCTGCACGGGCAGGGTTGCAGCCCTGGAGCCCGGAGCCCCCGGCCACATCCCAAAGGCGACAAAGGCTGCTGCCGCCCAATGTAAAATGATTGTTTTCACGCCCCCCCTTTGTCTGATTAACGTGTTACTGGATCTTAATCATCGTCCCCGAGTAACCGCCGGACCGTAATTGGATAAAGCCCGGATTCGCGTAATCAATCGTCCAATTGACCGGCACGTTTGAAGCGGAAAAGGCACTCGCATGACTCCCGTTGACCACCCGATAGGTCTGCCCGATCGTCAGCAGGTTCGTGTTGATGACCTGCAGCGTCACATTCGTCACACTAAGCACACCGGTCACCGTCAGGGCGTCGGAATGACCCAGGCCATCAAGAATCGTGACGCTCATTACCGCGTTGGACTGAAGAGTCAGATTCGCTACCGCCAGAGTGCCCGTACCGCCCAGCGCCCCGCCCGACCCGACCGTCACCGGCCCTGTATACGCCCCATTGATCAAGGCCGTACCGCCAACGACGGTCATGACGGAACTGGTTGTCACGCCGTTCACGGCCAGCGTTCCGTTGCTAACGGTCAAACCGGAGGCGAAAAAGTTTGTGCTTCCTGCCAGCACCAGTTTACCGGCCCCTGTCTTCACAAGGCCACCGTTGGTCACGACCCCTGACAAGGTCGCAAAATCGGAGTTCGTCGCCGTATTGTCGTTCACCTGGACCGTACGCGTCGCTCCCGCCAGATTGATCGGGTTCTGGAACTGAATCTCGCTATCCGCAAACAAGGTGTTGAAAATAAACATGGCACCGGTAGCGATAAAAGCCGGGCCATTCCATGTCATCAGCGCACCCGCGCCCCCCAGGTTGACCACCCGTTTGCCCCCATAGGCGCTGAATCCACCACCGCTCCCGGTGAAAGTCACTTGCCCTGCCGCAGCCCCCGTTGAACAGAGGAAATCAGCCACCCCCAATTCCAACACACCCCCTGAGAGGACAATCGGAACCTGTCCACCCGTGGCACCCACCCCACCGTTGAGGGCATTGCTATTGGCCAACCGGACCATGCTGCCGGCATCAATCTTGAACGGCCCGGTAAAGGCATTGCTTGCATTGAGCGTCGTCAACCCCGTGCCAACTGTCTCGAAAGTGTTGTTGTATTGCGTGGAAATATTGGCGGAGAAGATCATGCCGTTGAACAGCGTCTCACCGGAACCGGAAAGATAGAAAACCTTGTTTGAGGTCGTATCATTCATGTTGAAGGTGTTAACGATCAACTTCTTCCCTGCGGCAATATTATTGTTCAGATAGTAGGGGCTTGACCCTGACCCTGTATACAACAAGCCGCCGAATTCAATATTGTTCGTGCCATAGACCCCCGCGATGATATTCGCGGTATTTCCCGTAAGTTTGATGTTGTTGGTGATGCAGTTGGCGCCACTCAGGTCGACGCTGGCGGCCAACATGGTGTTTGTACTCTGGCCAAACATCACATCCTTGTAGTAGCCTAATGCATACCGGTTTCCGATGACAATCCGGCAGGCACTCAAGGTCGTAAGACTGTTTGTATAGTTCGGGTTGGACGCACTGGTAATGATCCATGTCCCATTTCCCCCCAAGGATATCCCCCTCCCACCAGCGAGGCGGGCCACCGTCGCCGTGCCCCCGTTGAGGCTGAAAGTACCGCCCGAGGAGTCTGACATGATATCCCCATTGACGACCAATCCGCCAGCACCCACATTCCACACACCACTTCCTTCCGATGCGATATTGGCATTGATCGTGTCCGTGCCTGTGGCGTTCAAACTGTCATCTATGAGGCCGGCTCCCCCTGGGGTATAACGAGCCCCCCCCCAGTAAATGGTTTTGCCAGCTCCACCGATCGTCCATCCACCACTGGTGGATTGGAAGACAATGCCGGTGATATTGCGGTCAGCCATAAGCGTGGGCTGGTGGGACGTCAAACCGGAAGGAAATACCGCCCGGTCCGTCATCTCGTTGGGCGCCACCCCGCCCACCCAGTTGCTCGCATTGGTAAAATCACTACTGGTCGTACCCTGCCAGGTGATATCTCCCGCGAGGGCCGGCAAACTGGCCAGCAGAACGGCATACAGAAACATTAATGTAATTTTTCTCATTGTCTTTCTCCTCCGTTAAACCATTATTTATGTCCCATAATTATCCAGACATGATCCTGCCACCGCTCACCCCTTCGGCAAGCTCAGGGCGGGTCAGCGGCGGCTACGTAACCGCTCCTGATAAGCCCCCTGAAGAAGCCTAAAACTATGACAGGTTTGCGCTTGCTCGAAAATGTCTGATCACGTATATATTATGTTTATTTGCGACTAACATGAATGCGCCTCTCGATCGCCATATCGCACTCTTTCTCGGAGAAGAGCTTGCTCATCACAATCAGGCCCGTACGGGGATTGTCCTGTACGCCCGCCCCAATCATCCCTGGCATTTTTCACACCTGCCCCGTCGCTATAAGGATCTGCTTAAAATACGCAATGTGGGGTGGGATGGTGGAATTGTAAATTTCACGGATGCGCGGAAAGTGGCGTTAGTCCGCCGCCTCGGCATTCCTATCGTCAACATCTATGGGGGACGGGTCTCATGGGGACTCCCGCAGGTGGGCGTCGATAACCAGGCCATCGGGAAGCTGGCCGCCGAGTACTTGCTCCAAAAAAAACTTACCAACCTGGCATTCTACGGTATTTCCGGATCAGGCTATTCCATCGGACGCTGGATCGGGTTCCGCAACGCAGTCCAGTCACACGGATGCCACCCCGGCCGGTTTGTCTATCGTGACACGTCGGAATCCCGGAAAGGCATCCTGGCCGGGAACCGTCTGGCGCGGTGGGTAGCCGGACTGCCCAAACCGGTCGGCATCATGACGTGCGATGCCAATCTGGGGCTTTGGCTGACGGAGGTGTGCAACGATTCGGGCCTCAATATCCCCAATGAGGTGGCCATCGTCTGTGTCAGTGGCGATGAAATGATCTGCCGGTCAGCCTTCCCCCCGCTCTCCAGCGTGCCCTTGCAGGAGGAGAAGTGCGGCCATCTGGCGGCGAAGATGCTGGATGATCTGCTTGAGGGACGCAAGATCCAGCCTCGCGTCCTGCTCGCCCCGGAGCGCGTGATTGAGCGCATGTCGTCCAACATCCAATTGGTGACCGATCCCGCCGTCGCCAAAGCCCTCGACTACATTGCCAAACATGCCACCGAGCGTCTGCACGTCGATGAGGTGGCCCCGCATACCGGTGTCTGCCGCAGGGTGCTGGAGCGCAAATTCCGTCAGTTCCTGGGCCGGAGTCCCCATGAGGAAATCCGCAACATCCAGATCGAGGAGGCCAAGCGACGGCTCACCGAAACCGACGAAACGCTGGAGACCATTGCCCGCCATACCGGGCTGAGCAGCGGCATCCATCTCAGTCACGAATTCAAGAAGCGGACTGGCAAAACCCCAGGGCAGTACCGGAAGCAGTTCCGTCGCCTCTAGTGTCCTGGAATGAAAGTTCGTCGAAGAAAGACTTCACCACTGATTTAAGAAATGAAAGAAATCCAAAAACGCCCAAAATGTTTGGCGATTTGTCATGTCTGGCTTGGCGCGATAGGGGTACGGTAGGTTCCCCTGTAACTAGCCAGCCACGAAAAATCGCCAAACAGGTTTTCCCCGGACATCAGGGGAAATGAGGAAGTTCAAGGTCTTGATCCCTCTATGATTCTTTAATGTCCCCAGAACAACGGTTGCGGGATTATTAATTCGGGGAAACCCATAACGCATCCCCGTGTAACCCAATAAAAAGAACACCCCGAATTAATAATGCCGCAACATTTTGGATTGCTTCGGCTAAATCTGAATTTATTTCATTTCTTAAATCAGTGGTGAAGCAATTCTTCTTCGTGGTCTTCGTGTTCGGAATTTACCCGAGGGTGACGTCCACTTTCACACTGGCCTTGTGCTTTTGCAGGGGAATCACGTTCCCCTGGATGGCCACACCATCGACGGTCATTGCCACCACGCCCTTACAGACGCCCTTGGGATTGTTGACCGTAATGTCATGGCGCACGCCCCGGAATTCCCGGCTGACCGTAAAGCTCTTCCACGCCTTTGGCACACAGGGATCCACCCGAAGGCCGGCATAGTCCGGTTGAATGCCGAGCAGCCCCTGGCTTACCGAGACAAACGTCCAGGCGGCGGTACCGGTCAACCAGCTGTTCTTGGCCTCGCCAAAGCAAGGTGCATCCTTACCCGCAATCATCTGGGCATAGACATACGGCTCGCTCCGGTAGGTCTCGATCTGGTTCTCCTTGGCCGATGGGCAGATGCTCAGGTAATATTCCAGCGCCTTCTCGCCCTCGCCCAGCAGACACCATCCCAGATTGATCCAGGTGTTGTTATGGCAGAAAATGCCGGCGTTCTCCTTGACTCCCGGTGGATAGGAGGTCACTTCACCCAGTTCCTTGTGATAGCCGCTGTAGGGCGGCTGCTGCAGCACGACGCCGTTTTTCGTAAAGAGATGCTTGTGCACACTCTCCATCGCCTGGCGGGCGCGGCCATTGTCGGCCCCTGCCCCACCCAGCACGCACCAGCCCTGGCTCTCAATAAAGATTTTACCCTCGGCATTTTCCTTTGACCCCACCGGGGCCCCTGCGGCGTCATAGGCGCGCCGGTACCACTCGCCATCCCACGCCTGGGTCTCAATGGTCTTGAGCATTTCGGCATAATGGGCATCCATCCGTTGGGCATCAACGGCCTTGCCCTGTGCCCGGTACAGACTCGCCATCTCGCGACTGGCATACAGGAAAAGGCCGGCAATCATCACCGACTCCGCTTTGGAATCCCGGACATCCCCCGCCGTCTGGAACGACTCATTGGGCTCCGTCGAGAAACAGTTGAGGTTCAGGCAGTCATTCCAGTCCGCGTGCCCGATGAGCGGCAAGCCATGGGGCCCCCGCTTCTTCATCGTGTAGGCGATGCTGGTCTCCAGGTGATGCAATAGATTCGTCCCGCCCTCGGGCTTATCGGCGTAGCCGGCCGGCGCCTCGAGAATGGAAAAGTCCCCCGTCTCCTTGATGTAGGAGCAGATGGAGAGCACGAGCCACAGGTGGTCATCATAGAAATCCCCGCCGATGTCAGCATTCCCCTTCTTGGTCAGGGGCTGATACTGGTGATAGCAGGTCCCGTCCGACAACTGGGTGGCGGCGATATCCAGAATACGCTGCCTCGCGCGCTCAGGAATCATATGCACAAAGCCCAGCAGATCCTGATTACTGTCGCGGAAGCCCATGCCGCGCCCGATCCCGGTCTCATACATCGAGGCGGAGCGGGACAGGTTGAAGGTGGCCATGCACTGGTATTGATTCCAGGTGTTCAGCATGCGGTTGGCATGCTCATCCGGACACTTCGCCTGGAACTTGGAAAGGAGGCTTTCCCAGCCCTGGTTGAGCTCCTTGAAAGCCGCATCCACGGCGCCGGACCGACTGTATTTTTCGACGATGGCGCGGCCCACGCTCTTGTTCATGACGAAAGGAGCATCGAACTTGGGCGCCTCACCCTGCTCCACATAGGCGAGGATGAAACTGAAACTTTCCACCTGACCCGGCTTAAGTTCCAGCGTGACCTCATGCGAGCCAATGGGATTCCAACCAAAGGCCATGCTGTTCGAGGCCTTGCCGGCAAAGGGGACCTTCGCCTCATGCAAGCCCTCATGGATGCCGACAAATGCGTCACGGCTCGTATCAAACCCGCTGACCGCACGCGTACAGGCAAACAAGGCATAGTGATCGCGCCGCTCCCGGTATTCGGTCTTGTGATAGATGGCGCCGCCCTCGACCTCCACCTCGCCGATCGAATAGGTGCGCTGGTAGTTGGTCATGTCGTTCAACGCCTCAAAAAAGCAGAACTCCTGATAGGAGTAGAGTTTGACCGTCTTGGGCCGCAGGGATTTATTACGGACGGTCACCTTCCACAGCTCGCAATTCTCTCGGTTCGGCACAAAGAACAGGGTATCCACTTCAAGGCCGCCCCGTTCCCCGACGATTTTGGTATAGCCCATGCCATGCCGGCACTCGTAGCGGTCCAATTTGGCTTTGACAGGCTTCCACCCGGGATTCCAGACATCGCCCCCATCATTCACATAGAGGTAACGCCCGCCCAGATCGTAAGGAACATTGTTATAGCGGTACCGGGTCAGGCGGCGCAGTTTGGCGTCTTTCCAGAAGGTGTACCCGCCCGCCGTGTTGGTGCAGAGGCCGAAGAACTCATCCTGTCCCAGGTAATTCAACCAGGGCAAGGGCGTGTCAGGGCGTTTAATGACATACTCCCGTTTCGCATCGTCAAAACATCCGTATTCATTCATTTTGTAGTTTCTCCCGCCGGGTATAGATCGTGCACAGGACAATATCGACCGCCACTAGGGTCGCATTCAACAAATAGATGGCGATGACCAGATCGCGGCTGTAGAGCAGTTTATGGGTGATGCCGCAGCCATAGCCGATAAAGACCAGCCACAGGAAGATCAGGCTCTTGCCCTTATTGGTCTTCGCTTTCCAGGTCTTGTAAACGGAAAACGGCCAGCTTGCCCCGAAACACAACAACATACCCGCCTCAAATAAACTCATGTAACTCCCCTTATAACCACTTCTTACGAAGAAAATCATTCCTAAATAAACTTTTTCCCTTTCGTGCCTTTGCGGCTTCGCGTGAGAAATACGTTTTCTTAGGCTGAAAGCTCCTAATTTACAATCAAATAGACGGAGGCGGGGGGGACGGCCACCACGAATCCATCCTTGAAACCGGAAAGCGACTCTTCTTTGATCCTCACATTGTAGTCCTGACGGTTATGGGCCTTGGGGTCGGGATTAGTCAGGGTATAAAGTTTTGCAGGTCCTGCCGGTCGATAGGGCAACTTCAGCTGCACCTGGCGCGCGTTGGCAAAGTCCCGGTTAATGATCAGGAAGGAATGCCGCCCGCCCTGCCGGAAGGCGTAGCAGGCGGTCATCGCAATTCCTTTCCGCCCTTTCACCAGCTTGGCGCTACCCTTGCCATCATTGGTGGTCGCCATGACTTTTTTATCGGCGACATCCACCACCTGGACCGACTCGGGCTCCACCCCCATCAGGTCTCCCTCGGCAAACCGGTTGCGCAGTTCCAGGGCCAGCCAGGTGGGATACGGAATCGGGTCAAGCGGGTGTTTGTGGGAGGACCAGTACGCCCCACTCTTGAAGTTATAGTAGCCGAGCGGGGAGGCCCCTTGCGCCAGTGCGAGCATGAAGGCATCCAGGGTGGCTGTCCCGGAAGCCAGGGACTTGCCCATGTTTTCATCATCTTCATTCAGGGGCTTCCCGGGCCCCGGCAGGCTGTAGCCCGGGCCCGCCTCATAAATGGCCAGGCCTTTGGTCGTCGGGCCGGCCGGAATACGCTGGATCGCCCGGAGCAACGGGTCCCCGATCCGGGCATCGGCGCCCGCCGCCTTCAGGAACGCCGCGAGGATCGTGGACTTCATCTTGGATTCCAGCGCTTTGGACAGGGTTGAATTCCCGGCTAGAGCACGGGCCTGTGCCCCATCTCCCATCCCCATTCTGAAGCTGGCTTGAACCACCAGTCTGGCTTCCGGACTGATCCCCATGTCAGGACTCTCGGACACCTTGATCGCCAGCTCGGATAGCCGCTTGACCAGACCCGGGGGTAACTTTTGAAACATCAGGAGCTTCGGCCCCCAGGGGGTGACTTCAAACGGTTCGGCAAAGGCCTTCTGGATCCCCTCAGCGATACCCTCCGTCATCCGGCGCGCCGGCCCCGCAAACAAGTCAGGGCGTGCCGCAAAGGTGCCACAGGCGACCTGGGCAAACTCCGGGTCGGCCTTGATGCCTTGCAGGAGCCCGCCCGTGTACAATCCACAGGAGTCAGTTAGCCCGCCCGTCGCCTCACAGGCGGCGATGGTCACTCCGCCCCGCACCGACTCCAGCGTCAAGGCCGCCTCCATGGCCTTGAGAAATTCGGGGTTGGCCTCAGCAACCAATCCGGCCACCCGGTCACTGGCGCTTTTCCCGATCTTGTTGACCACGAAATAATCCAGCTGACCGCCCATGGCGACGCCGCGCAGGGTCTGGGCTTCACTATCACTGAAGGACAACGCCTTGATCAAGTCTTCCACCGCCGCTGGATTCTTCCGGATAAGGGCCGTCATCTCGCCCGGTGCTCCGCCCAGATTATTGAAGGCCAGGATCAGCCGGCCCGCAAGGTCCGGATCCATTCCCAGCAGTTCCCCGGCCACTGGTTTGAAGGCGGGATGCGTCGCCAGAACCGTCCGTCCGATATCCCAGGCCGGTTTTTCAATCGCACCACGGAACCCGCGCATGGCCTTGATCAAGGCCAGGCGCCGCACCTCATTATCAGCCATGATCCCCTCCAAACGGGCGGAAGCCGTGGTGCCGGTCGGCGCGAGTGACCCGACATTCCCCGTCTTAAAGTCGCTCAGTGCGGCCACTGCCAGCGCCGGCTTGGCCTGCAGAGCCGCCCCCAGACGGGAAAACAAATCCGGATCCATTAACAGGGCATTGATCAGCTTAGGGCCATACTCTATGGGCGTTGCCAGGAGCCGGTCCTGATAGACTTCATTCTCGCTGCCATCCCCGCCCAGTCCCTTTTCCCAGCCGCCGAAGTACATCG
The DNA here is from genome assembly GCA_037128595.1 of bacterium. Lineage (NCBI taxonomy): Bacteria > bacterium. The sequence goes on along the minus strand of JBAXWB010000039.1, from coordinate 22,841 downwards.
CGATATCCACCCGGTTGGCTTCTTTGGACTCCGCCGCCACCTGATGCGTCCACCCGCCCACCTCAAGTGAACTGTCCCATCCATTGGCCACGAACTCGAATTTTTCACGCCGGTAGTAGGGAGACTGTTTCAATCCGGAAAACAGGCGATCCGCGATTTTCGCATAGAAGGCCGGATTGCCGGACCAGGCACGCGGGGAAAAGATCCCATTCCACCCCTCGTTGCCGCATTCCAGGGAAATTGTCCTGAAGGCGGTCGTCCAGGGCTCACGCCGGCCCTGCTCAGCCCGGAGCTTGCCATACCCCCGGTCCGCTGGCCCGCCCAGATATTCCATCAGTCCCACCAAATCCTCATCCGCAAATAAGGGATTCAGGACAAGCCAGGGATCCGCCCCGGTGTCCAGACAGAGTTGTAACTCGACGTCCAATGACGCGTATGAAGGGGATCCCGTTCCGCGAATTCCTGCCCGCGAGGGTTGGCGAAATCCCTTGAGCACCCAGGCGTCCAGCGATACCGCGGTATACCCACCCCATAAACGGATCACCTGGGGATGCCAGTCCTTCAGGAGCTTCTTGTATTCAGGCAACACGGAGAACAGCGGGGCATCGGTCTGATAGATCGCAAAATTATCCACCCATACCGTCCCTTCGCCGGCCACCCCCACCATCAGGCGGGTGGCATCCCCCTGATGAAGCTGATAGGGTGCCTGCGGGTGGTGAACCGGAAGATCGACTTCGAATTTCTTCCAGGCCGAGTCCGCCTGAAGCGTGAAATTGGTGATGGTGCCCACCTGGATTTTGATCGCCCCATTCTCCACGCCCGCCTGCTTCAGCCAGATCTGCAGCCGGTACGCCTTGTCGGGGAAAAAGGAGGCGTCCGTCCGGTTGCTGACCATGAACCACTGCCACATACTGGCCGGTCGGCTCGCCGTGCCGTCCTTGCAGACCAGTTTCAGGCTGGCGGTACTCCCGCCTTCAGGGGCACAGGTGCTGGAATCCACGCTCCACTGGACATTGCCCAGCCGGGCGACAATGGCGTCAAACTGGGGCACCCCATCCTTCGGTAACAGGTTCGGCCGCATCTGGGAGGGCATCGTGTCGCGCTTCATCCGCAGCACATAGAGATCGCCCGCCTGAACGGCAGGACCCTTTTCAGTAAAATAGGCCCGCTCCTCACTCCGCACGCCTTTCTCATCATTCCCGATCAGGCTCCGGCTGACCGTCGCGCGCCGGATCAGGGAGAGGCGCCCTTCCACCACACGGTAAATATCCATGGTGGCCCCATCCCAGAATCCTGACCGGGCACAATCCCAATAGGACAGGGAGGGCATATTCTTATGTTCAAGGAAATCGACCCCACCGCCATCGGCGATGCCGTTGTGTTGAAATTGAAACGGTTCCGCGCTGACCATCCGGTTCCAGATATTCAGCGTGCGGTCGACATCCCAGGGCGCATACCCGGAACCAAAATCGACATTGACCGCAAACCGGGGCGGATCCTTCACCAGCACATCATCGGTCACCCGATATACATCAGGCGGTATCCCAGCTGCTGCCAGACAAGCCCCCGCATACAACAACCCAACACCAGACAGACAAAACAGGATTTTCGAGCGAACTCTGATCATAACTCTCCTTGGTTTGTAGTATCGTTACTATAATTACTGATAAACCACCCCTTTGTCGATTCAATTTTTACCGGAGCAAGGGCCGTACCGTGTGACGCGCCACCAACTTAAATCCTCCGATATCGGAAGCGCGTGGCGGCCGTCCTTGAAGGATGCGGACGCAGCTTTTCGCCACCCCTGCCATTGGATACGCCAGCGTGGTAATCTCCTCACAGAGATCGGTAAAGGTTGGACTGTTGTCCACTCCCAGCACAGAGACGTCATCCGGGACCCGCAGGTGAGCCCGGTCCAGTTCGCGGATCGCCGTCAGCGCCAACCAGTCATTATGGCAGAACACCGCGGTGGCGTGATGCCTCCGCACCGCCTTCTCAAGTTCACCCCCTCGATCCGGGTGTATCACGATGGGCGTCCCCCCCCTCTTCAGCAAGGCCTGGCGGTACCCCTCTGCCCGGTCGCGAATGGGACTCGTGTCACGAGCGTACGTGTAGTGTAGAATCCGCCGGTGCCCTTGTGACCACAAAGACTCAACCGCCTGCCTCCCCGTGGCCATCTCATCAGGACCCACCCAGTAGACATGAGGTCCCTTGCAGGGACTTAACAGGGAAATCACGGGCATCCCGCCTGTTTGCTGATCCGTCAGGCAGAGCCCGTCGCGGGGTGGCACGGCAATCACCCCGAGACAACGCCGCGCCGCGAAATCCCCGAGGGCCTCCATGAACTCCGCTTCATCCGCCGTGTGGCAGAGGAACAGGCGCAACCCCTCCCGGGCCAGAGCCTGGTGGACCACACGCATGAGGTCGATAAAAAAGGCGCCACCCTGCAGGGGAATAATTGCGCCCACCACTTTCCGCTCCCCGCTCAGGAGTTCCCGGACAGCGGGATGCGGCTTGTAGCCTTGCCGGGTCGCCATCTCGAGAATGCGCTCACGGGTCCGCGGGGAAATCCCCGGCCGACCATGCAGGGCCCGGTCCACCGTGCCTTGAGACACCCCACATAATTGAGCCAACTGAAGTGATGAGATCATGGCCGATACTCAATTCGATCCACGTTGATGCGCCCCGACTTCACGGTGACGAAGGGTTTGCCGTTCCTGACGCCGACCGTACCATACCCCGTGGCGGTGGCCAGGAAAGCCCGGAAATCCCCCTTCACCCCCGGCGACAGGTACAGCACCCGATCCACCGCGTCCACTCGCGCCCCGGTCAGTCCCTGCAACATGGCATAGGAGGACATCGCCCGGGCATACCAATGGCCGCACTCGTACTCATCAAAGGGATTTCTGATGGTGCCGTCATAACGGGCGCGCACCGCCTTTACTATCGCCACGCCTTCTTTCACCCGTCCCATCATAAATAAATGGGAGGCCACCGCATACTCGATGCCCGTCCATACTTCATCGCTGTAGACAAACGGCAGCAACGGCTTGCCTCCCTTTGGCCAGGAACAGAGCAGCAGTCCGGCCTCCCGGCCCATGGCAAACGACGAGCGCTGGGGATTGCTGTGGTCGGCCAGCGAACGGCGGAAGTTGTGTTTGAAAATGGACGCCACATGACGGGCCGTCCTGGCCTCATCCAGTACCGGCGCCAACCCGCAACACCGCGCCAGCCAGTCACCCAGCACCCCGTCGGACAGACACCCTGTGCCGTACTGATACTTCGGTCCTTCCTTTTCCAGGATCGCCTTGGCTTCGGGGGCGCCATCGTAGGTGGCATTCATTTTCTTGAAGGTAGTCGGATCGCCGGCACGCAACCCCTTCCACTGAACCTTCTGGATGAAGTAGTCCCCGTTCCACAGTTCGGTTTCCATGACCGAACGCCCCCTGGCCAGCAAGGCTTCAAACAAGGATACCTCGTCCCCATTGGCCCGCCCCATCTGAATGGCGGCCTGCAGCGCGCCCAGGTAAAAACTCGTGCACATGCCATCCGCACCCCAGAACTCAATGTCATAGGTATTGTGATGGGGCTCAACCAGGGTTCCCGTGTGATCCGGGTCCCATTGCGCGATGCAATAGTCCAGGCTCTTGCGCGCCCGCGGCCACAGCGATTTCATCCACACGGTGTCGCCGGAGATCCGCCACTCGCGATACAACTTCATCAAACCACCCAATTGCCCGTCCGCAGCCGCGTGGAAATCATGGTCAGGCTCCCGGATCGGGAGGCTGGTCCGGAAATTCTGATGCCCCTGTTCATCCTGGCTCGGCCCGAACTCCGACTCACGCAGGCTCCGCTCCAGGTCGGGAAACAGGTGAGGAATGGACTGGGCGTAATTCCATACATGCGTGCAGGAGCCATGGCAGCACCCCGCATTGTCACTGCACCCTTCCCACCCCCAAAGTCGCCCATCGGTCTGACGCAGACAGGTGGGCGATTTGAGAATCGCCAGATTGGCTGCAACCGATTCAATCACCTCGGTGGGTAACGTGGTGTCATAAAAGCAGTCGCTGAACGTCTCGCTGGCCGCGCGCAACCGGTCGGCCTGTTTCAGCCAGAACCGGGTCAAGGACTGGATGGACTTGAATTTTCCCGCATACCAGGGCCGGTATCCCTCCGGGGCAGCTGGCGTATCGCCGCATGAACACTCCGCCCCGCAAGCGGCCGGGGTGACAGGCGCCACCGCCTCAAGCCCGATCCGCATCTGACTTGAGGGCACATACCAGGCCAGCCGGATCCGGATGGTCCGTTCGGCATGCGCCTTCAGACGGAACGGGACGTACAGGCTTCCGCCGTTGCCAGGGTCCCCGTCGGTATGCGGTTTGCGCGCCAGCGCACGTCCCTCCGTGACGGCCGTCCACAACATCGTGATGGGGTCAAACCAGCCACCCCGGAACCAAGCGCAATCCACTTTCGCCGGTTCATCCGTGAATACGGCAAAACGCCCTTCGTCCCAGGGGGTCTCCGTCCCCGGGGGCTGGGTGAGAACAAACCCGTTGGTCATCGGCCGGATGCAGGCGCCGGGCCGTTTATCCACCTTCATGAAATTCGCGGCATGAAAAGAGAACACCGCCTCGACCGGTTTGGCACTGCGATTGACAAACCGGTAGTCGAGGGCGGCCACCGGCAGGCTTGAAGCGTCGGCATCACCAGGAACAAACGGACTCCACCCCGTTAACTCAACGTGAACGGGCATCGCGGGGTCATCCAGGGTCACCGTGCCGAAGGGAAACCGGGATGAGAAAGACGCGTTGGCAAAGCGGGGAAGCCCGTGTAACTGGCAACCGCCCCCGTTCGCGGCCCAGGGGGCACCGAACGCCTTGCGCATCGGGACCGGTCCCTCCAGCACCCGTGCCGCCGGGGCGGCCCCTTTGACATACAACGCCGCCAACATCTGGGGTTCATTGAACACCTCAGGTTTATGCCGGAGCGACACGTGGGAAAATGACCCCGTCCCCTCCAGGCACAGCATGCCCGCACCCAACCCGCCCATCGGGAATGCCACCCGGTTCAACTGGTCACCCACGTAGCCCGCCGTCTCCCTGCCCTGCTTCGTTGTCATAAAAACTCCTTGCGTGTAACTACACGGTGTGAATTTAAAGCAGAGTCATCTCACAAACGCAAGGGGAAATACTCAGCCTTTTTCCTGCGGATACACCAGGCCCCATTGCCGGCGCAACTCATCCATGGTGCGCATCGTGGTCAGGGTTTCGGACAGGGGCATGATCCGACTTTCCTTGAGCCCCGCGCGCAGGCAATTCCCGACTTCAACGGCCTCATAGTTGTAGCCATTCCCCACCCGCACCGGAGCGGCAGTCTCGGAGCCCTTGCCCGGAATCGTCAGCGTCGCCTCGGTCGCGTGCCAGAAGCCCGGCAGGTAAATAGAGCCCTCCGTTCCCATAATCCGCGCCTCGTGCGCGGTATGGGTGCGCACCGCACAGGTCAGCACCGCCAGGGCCCCGCCCGGGTAGGACAGCACCATGGCCGACTGCTCATCCACGCCGGTCTCGCCCAGATGACACTGCCCCGTGATCATCAGGGGGGCTCCGCCAAAAACCATGGAGGCTAGTGCCAGGGGATAAATGCCTACGTCCAGCAGGGCGCCACCGCCCAGGTGCGGATTCAGCGCCCGGCCTTGCGGATTCCAGTCCGTCCGAAAGCCAAAGTCTGCCATGACCATCCGGGGCTCCCCGATCGCCCCCCGCGCCAACCACTCACGCACCTGCACCATGGGCGGCAGGAAACGGGTCCACATCGCTTCCATCAAAAACACATTCTCGCGCCGGGCACACTCAATCAGCTCCTGACTATCACGGGCATTGAGGGTAAAAGGTTTCTCGCAGAGCACGGCTTTTTTGGCCTTCATACACAGCATCGCCGCCTCAAGGTGCATGGGGTGCGGCGTGGCAACATAGACCACATCCACCTCGGGATCGGCCGCCAAAGCCTCGTAACTGGCATGGACGCGCGGAGCGCCAAACTCAGCGGCTAAAGCCTCCGCCTTCCCGGGGGTCCGTGACCCCACCGCCACCAATTTGGCATCCGGCACAGACTGTAATCCCAAGGCGAATTTCTTCGCAATTCGACCCGGCCCCAAAATACCCCAGCGGATGGTTTTCATATTTATCCTCTCCGAAATAGCTCGAAAAACAGTCTCATGTATTGATAAAGTTCTTATCACATTTTTCATCTTAAAAGGAATTGGAATCATGAAACCGGAAATTATTCTTGCTGTCGATGTCCCCTCTGCGGTGGAAGTGACCCCGCTGATGAATACCCTGTCCGCCGAACTGACCTGGTTCAAGGTGGGGCTGGAGCTCTTTACGGCGGAAGGGCCGTCGGTCCTCCGCCTTCTCTCCTCCCGCCAGAAAAAAATCTTCCTCGACCTCAAGCTGCACGATATCCCCCGCACCGTGGCCAATGCCGTCATCTCCGCCGGGAAGTTGGGGGTCAACCTGATCACCGTCCATGCCATTGGCGGCCGCGCGATGCTCAAGGCGGCGGCGGAAGCGGCCGCCGCGTTCGGGCCAGACCGGCCGCGCCTGGTCGCCGTGACCACCCTCACCAGCCTGAATCAGGACGATTTCATTGACCTGGGCATTCACCGCTCGGTTTCCGATCAGGCGCTGGCCCTGACCGAACTGGCGCTCGCCTCCGGGATTGACGGGGTCGTTACCTCCGTGCACGAAGCGCCCGCCTTGCGCCAACGCTTCGGGGCCGGGCCCATTCTGGTGACTCCGGGAATCCGCCCGTCCGGCGCCGATGTGGGCGATCAGAAGCGGGTCGCCACCCCTACCCTGGCCGTGAACGCAGGGTCGACCTATCTGGTGGTGGGCCGTCCCATCGTTGAGGCGGCCGATCCTGCCCAGGCGGCCCGTGCCATCCAACTGGAGATTGACCGTGCATGGCAGGCGAAGTCTCGCTAACCCCTTGGGGCTTATGATGACCTTATCGTTTCAACTGGTGGCCGAGACCGTCTATGCCGCCCCCGAATCCTGGCTGGACCAGCCCCTCTCCAATGCCACCTTCGTGGTGTTTGATGTCGAGACCACCGGTCTCACGGCCCGGCAGGAGCGCGTCCTGGAAATTGGCGCCATCAAGTTCCGGAACGGAACCATCCTGGAGCGCCGCAACTGGCTGGTCAAACCGGACATCCCCATTCCCCTCGTGGTTCAGGATATCCACGGCATCACCCCCGCCCTGGTATCCAATGCACCGCCTTTTTCAAGCGTCTATCCGGACTTTCACGCCTTCACCAGCAACACGATCCTCCTCGCGCATAATGCCCGCTTCGACCATGCCTTTGTCGCCGAGGAACTCACCCGGAATCAACTGCCCTTCCCCCCCACCCCCATCCTCGACACCATCCCCCTGTTCAAGGCCTGGCACCCGGAACTGCGGAGTTATTCCCTGCACTACCTGACCGAAACCCTGACGCCCAACCATGCGGCCCACACCATTGCCGATGAAACCCTGCCCGAGGGCACCCTCCGCACCAACCGCTTCCATTCCGCTCTGTATGACTGCGAATTCCTGGCCCTGCTGGTCATGAACGGGTTCAAGAAAATGGAACCCGGCGCCACGGTGACCGCATTGACTCAGCTGACCGGTGGGGTCTATTTCTTTGAGCACCACCGCCTGAAAAAGCTTCCCCGCAAGGCCCCGGCATGCAAACCATAATCCTGCTCTGGAACTATCTCGTTGGCTTCAGCCTGATGATTGCCGCCGTTTTCTTTGTGTTTCACAAGTGGTAGCGTGAGGGATGGTTTTGCTCCGTCAAAACCAATATTTCTGGTATTATAAGTGGCACAGGAACGGGAGGAGTAACCTCATGAATCGGGTCGTGACGCGCATCATAATCGGGATAATCTTGGCTATGGCCATAGTTGTCGCGATTTCGCGGTTTCATCGGCCTTCCATGATTGAGAATCCAGCCCTACGCGAAGTTGCACCGCAGCCCTTTTCCAACGTACCGCCCCGGGTAGCCGCCTCGATTCCACTCCCGCCCCCCTCACCCAACCCCACCGGAACGGTCGTCACCGCCAACGCCGTGCCCCCCACGGCCCCACAGGGAGTGAGCAGCCGGCGCGTGTTATTCGGGAATGGGATCCCGTTTGCAGTGTCCGATCTGCCGCCCAGCCCCCTGCGCACCGAATTGGAAGCGTTACCGCTACCCATTCTCACCGACAGCCTGACCCGGCTCACAAAGATGTGTTTTCACGTCAATGACTTGAATTCCCTGCATGTGGATCCATCGGGAATGCCCTACTATGTCTGCTCCTTCACCAATCAACCGGGCGCTGGCGCCCTGCCGCAGTCACCCGCCCCCACCAAACCTGCGGCCAATATCCCCAAACCTGATACCGTGTTTGCCGCGGGCAACCTTAACCCCACTCCCTCTGTCCCGGGCATTCTCGCCGCCGTTCCCATCACCAATCCCCCCCTCCGCCACAGCCGACCCGGGGCAACCCGGGTGCTCTATCTCGACTTTAACGGCCAGGTTGTCACCAATACCATGTGGAACAATAACACTAACTTTTACAATGTCGCACGCTGGGATTGCCGGCCCTTTGATACGGACGGAGACACTAACACCTTCAGTGATGCAGAACAGGGGGCCATCATTAGAATCTGGGAGAGGGTGTCAGAGGACTACGCTCCTTTTGATGTGGACGTGACGACCGAGCCACCCACCAATTGGACCAGCACCACCGGGCATGCCTTGATCACGCCCGACACCGACCTCAACGGCAACCGCTGCCCGCATTACGGATCGGGCGGCATCGCTTATGTCGATGTCTTCGGGCTAGCGAACTATTCCTATAACTCCGCCACCTGTTATTCCCCCGCCTTTGTGTTGCCGATGGGCAGCGACAGCGACAGTTATGCCGAGACGGCGGAAGCGGCCGCACATGAGCTGGGCCACAATCTGGGGCTGAGCCATGACGGCACCTCAACCCTGGAATATTACGGAGGCCATGGAAGTGGCGACATTTCCTGGGGACCGATTATGGGGACAGGGTATGGCCGGAATGTTTCCCAATGGTCGAAGGGAGAATATTATGATGCCAATAATCCTGAAGACGATCTGGCCATCATCGCGGCAAAAGCCCCCTATCGACCAGACGATCACAGCCATACCCCCGCGTCCGCCTCCCTTCTGACCGCCAGCAACGGGACGATCATCACCTCGGGCGTGATTTCCAGCAACTCCGATATCGATGTGATGGCTTTCGCAGCAGGGGAAGGCTTAATCAGCCTTACGTCATTCCCCTATCGCTGCGCCAACGGCACTTATGGCGGCAATCTGGACATCCGGGCGCGACTCTTCAACAGTTCCGGCACCCTGGTGGCTGAAAACAACCCCTCCAATGCCACGCAGGCGATCATCGCCTACTGGGCCCCTGCCACCGGTAAATATTATCTCACCCTTTCAAACAGCGGGACGGGAACCCCCACTAACAACCCTCCCTCTGGGTATACAGCCTATGGCAGTATCGGCCAATATTTTGTCACCGGAAAGGTCGCCCTCCTCACCGGCCTTCTCGTGGAATCACCCAACAACGGGGAGGTGTGGTACAAGGGCCAAACCAATCTTATCCTCTGGGCGAGCGGGTCGAATGCCGCCGGAAATGTCAGAATCGGACTTTACCGGGACCAGAGTTCCTATTGCACCCTTACCAATAGCGTGACCAATAGCGGGGCTTATGCCTGGATCATGACACCCCCGATGCTCAGCTCAACGAACTTCAAAATCCAGCTCTCCAGCGTGACCCAGACCAGCGTTTGGGACGAAAGTGACAGCCCATTCACCATCGCCACCGCACCTACCGCCTCCCTGCTTTTCGAAACGTTTGATGCAGGCACGACGATCCCTGCGGGTTGGTCGCAAACGAATCTTTCCGGAACCGCCACCACCTGGAAATTCCAGACCGGCGGAAGAGCTGGAGGCTCTAATCCAACCAGCGCCTATTCAGGAACCCATAATGCCTGCCTCTACGATACCTCCACCAGCCCTGATGTTTGCCGCCTGCTGACTCCCGCCATCACGATGACCGGATGCACCGGGGCTGTCCTTCGATTCCAGCATTATATGCAGTTGCGAACATCCAGACAGGACTACCTGAATATATGGGCCAGCACCAATTCCAGCATTTCCTGGTTCTGGATCGCAGGCTATTCCAATTCCATCGCCAGTTGGACCCAGCATGCCCTGACTCTGCCCAATCCCGGCCCTGACTACACCATTGCCTTCGAGGGCATCGCTAAAAACGGGAACGGAATCTGTCTGGATGATGTGGAGGTGATCGGGTACCCCGAGGATATCAATACCGTCACCAACAATACCCCCCTCGCCTGGCTGGCCGATAACAGTCTGGAACCCTCCGACGCGGGCGCTCTGAGCGACACCGATAACGATGGGATGGCGGCCTGGCAGGAATGGATCGCCGGAACCAGTCCCACCCAGTTTTTGTCCGTCCTCGCGGTTTCTAATATCGGGAGTATTGCCAATGAACCTGTGATCGCCTGGCCCACCGTGACCGGTCGGAGCTATTCGGTCACCTGGACCTCGAATTTAATGACGACCGCATTCATCCCGCTTGTTACCAACAACACCACCGGAGTTTATACCGATGCGGTCCACGCGGTCGACCCGAACGCTTTCTATCGCATCGGCGTCCAAATGGACCCGTAAAATAAACTATTGCATTATCTATATTAGCTTCTATATTGAATTACAAATTTGCCTTAACTACGGACGCCCAATGGCGGTCGGGGGCAAATGGTGGAAATAGCAGGAGATATCATGAAGAAGGTTTGTGGAATCGCGTTAGCCGTATTGGCATTGGCAGTGACCGGAGCGATGGCAGAAGAAACGGCGGCCCCGGCTGAAAAAGGAGCCGAGACGCCTGCCAAGGAACTCGTCTCTCAAGACATGACCATTGTCGGCACCATCACCAAACATGAAAACAAGAAAAAAGACGGTACCCCGATGATGACCTGGTTCAACCTGGTCGATGAAGAAGGCCAGGAAGTGCGCCTGCCCAAGGGCAAAGTCGATGAATACGTCGGCAGCAAAGTGAAAGTGACCGGCACCGGCTACAGCATGGAAAAGAAGGGCAAAACCATCCGCGCCTTCAAGACCATCACCACCATCGAAAAAGTGGACGCCCCGGCGGCCAAGTAAATGGTTGAAGGAGTCGGAATCCTGCGGTTCTGACTCCCATCCCCTATAAAGGTGACGTTCAACTACGAAACACGCGAAAGACGCGAAAGACGCGAAAATGGGGATGGAAATTGTATTTAAGGAAAATAGTTACAAAATCATGGGGGCGTGTTTTGAAGTCTATAAAGAGAAGGGGAACGGTTTTTTAGAAGCAGTGTATCAAGAATGCCTCTCAATGGAGTTTGCCCGGCAAGGGATTCCATTCGTGGAAAAGCCTCGTCTTCTACTTGATTACAAGGGGATGAACCTCAAACAAACTTATGAACCAGATTTCGTCTGCCTTGGTGAAATTATTGTCGAAATAAAAGCATTAAAAAACTTGGCAGACGAACACCGAGCACAGGTTATCAATTATTTGAAAGCCACCAGAAAACAACTCGGTATGTTGGTCAATTTCGGCCATTACCCGAAAATTGAATACGAGCGGTTCGTAAACCAATCTTTTTCGCGTATTTCGCGTGTTTCGTAGTTTAAAAATTACAGCATCGCACTCGCCGGCCCGAATGATCCTCGCGTAAATCTGGCTTTTCGCTGAAACAGGTCTCCTTGGCCTGGATACACCGCGGCGCGAAAGCACAGCCGGTGGTTGACTTGAGCGCCGGGAGCAACGCCGGAGCGGCAGGGCGGGATTCACTGTCTGGCGGCCTCGCCACCTCATCAGGATCAGGGACCGAGGCCTTCAGTAACTGGGTATACGGATGGCGCGGGTTCCTGAAGACCTCCTGGGCCACCCCCTCCTCCACCACCTGCCCCTTGTACATGATCAGGACCCGCTGGCAGACGTAATTGACCACCGCCAGATCGTGAGCCACCAGGACCACGGCCATATGCCGCGCCTCACTTAAATCCCGGATCAAATTGAGGATCTGGGCTTGAACGGACACATCCAACGCCGAAACGGGTTCATCCGCCACCAGCAGGGCCGGGTTCAAGGCCAAGGCCCGGGCAATGCCTATCCGTTGTCGCTGTCCGCCGCTGAATTCATGCGGGTAACGCCGGATATAGCCAGTGTCCAACCCCACTTGCTGCAGGAGTTCCATGATCCGTGCAGGCCGGTCAGCCCGTGTGGCCAGTTTATGAACGGCTAAAACCTCGTCCAGAGCCGAACCAATGGTCATACGCGGGTTCAGGGATCCCATGGGATCCTGAAAGATCATCTGGGCGCCCAGCCGGAAGGTTTCCAACGCGCGGCCCCGGAGCCCATGCACATTCTGGCCACGGAATAATACGGACCCCTGCGCCACCGGCTCCATGCCAAGCAACGCCTTTCCCAGCGTGGTCTTGCCGGAGCCGCTTTCGCCAATGATCCCGACCCGCTCCCCCTCCGCCACCATGAGGGAGACGCCGTCAACGGCCGCCCATAAATGGCGCCGCCCCTGCTCGTCATGGCCGGGGTAACGGACGGTTACGCCTGTTGCTTCCAATAATGACATCGCACGTTGTGTCCTTCCTTCACACTTTCCATCACGGGCTCACGGAGACGGCACAGCTCCCCGGCCAAGGGGCACCGGGGATGGAACCGGCACCCTGCGGGGAGGTGGGCCGGATGCGGGACCGATCCCTCAATGCCCACCATTCGCTCTACCGGCCGGTTCAAGCGCGGGACCGCCGCCAGCAATCCCTTCGTATAAGGGTGGGCCGTATGCCCGAGCACCTCCGCCACGGGGCCGGACTCCATCACCCGCCCGGAGTACATCACATACACCCGCGCCGCATTGCGGGCCACCAGTCCCAGATTATGGGTGATCAGCAGCACCGCCATCTTCAACTGCAGCTGGAGATCACGAAGCAGGGTGAAAATCTGGGCTTGAATCGTCACATCCAGCGCCGTGGTTGGTTCATCCGCCACCAGGATCCGAGGCTGGCACGCCAGCGCCATGGCAATCATCACCCGCTGCTGCATCCCCCCGCTGAACTCATGCGGATAGGCCTTGCGCCGTGATTCCGGATTGGGCAGCCCTACCAGCGTCATCAACCGGATGACCTCCGCCGTAACCTCCGGAACCCTGCGATGGAGCCGGATGACTTCAGCAATCTGATCGCCCACCCGGAGCACCGGATTGAGGGAGGCGGAGGGGTCCTGGAAAATATAGGATAACGTGGCCCCGCGCAGGGCCCGGAGCTTTGACTCCGGCATCGTCAGGATGTCATCCCCCGCCACCCGGATGGATCCCGTCAGGCTGAGTCCGGGCCCGGTCACCAGCCGGGCCAATGCCAGCGCGGTCAAACTCTTCCCGCAGCCGCTCTCCCCGACCAATGCCACCGTCTCATTCTCATGGACCACCAGATCCACCCCGTCCACGGCACGAATCGTCCCCTCTTCTGAAGCAAACGATATCTTCAGATCAGAGACTTCAAGAATTGGTTTTGGGGAGATCATCATATTTACTTTTATTGACCCTGTGAGTCACACATCCACCCGAAAAAAGACTTCAACTAATTTAAGAAATGAAAGAAATATAATCTCCCGAAAAACCCAAAACGTGGCTTCCTGAATACTCAGAAAAGAATGAAAAACCGGCATTTCTTTAAGAAACCGTGGCGTTTATTTTCTCCGCATGTATTCGTGCGGAAAAATTAACGCCACATTTGAATTTTCTTCGCGATCTCTTCGTACTTCTGTTCAAAATCTAATTTTTTTCATTTCTTAAATTAGTGGTGAAGTCTTCCTCAGAATGGCAATCCATTTCCTGGTTTGTCATCATCCTCTTCGGCCGGGGCCGTGCTATCGGCAAAGGGTTCTGCGGTCACGCGCTCCCCTTCCTTGACCAGGATCTCGATTCGCCGTTCGACCTGATTGAGCTTCCCGGAGCACACCTTCACCAGGGCCTGCCCCTCCTCAAACCGCTTCATCATGTCTTCCAGGCTCAACGTCCCGCTCTCCATTTCCTCGACAATGGTTTCGAGCCGCGCCAAGGCCTTTTCAAAACCGATCTCTTCGGTTCCCGCCGCCAGTTCATCCGTTTTCTTTTTCGCCATGAGTCACCTCTGATGTAAATTCACCTTCACCTACTTTGGTCAAAATCCGGTCGCCCGGCTTCGTCTCCTCCGCCCGCCGGATGGCCCGCCCCTCGGCATTGAGTGTAATGCTGTAGCCGCGCTTCAGGACGGCCAGCGGATTGAAGGCGTTCAGTTGCCGCTCCAGCCCGTGCACCTGTTGAACCCGGCTGGCAAACACCAGCTTGAGCGAATGCGTCATCCGCACGGCCAGGTCATCGGTTTGCTGCTGCCCCTCCCGGAACTGGCGTTCAAGGGCATGCCGGGTCTGGGTCTGAAGCCGCTCCAGCCGCTGCCGGTAGACCCGGGCGGCATTGCCCGGCTCCCTGAACACATAACTGCGGGAAGCGGCCCTGAACCGGCTTTTCGCCTCGAGCAGGGAGTGCTTCAATAGCCGCGTCATGATCCGGGAGTGATTCCGGAGCGCCTCGAGAAACTCATCCTTCCGGCCCACCACGATTTCGGCGGCCGCTGACGGGGTGGCGGCCCTTAGGTCTGCGACGAAATCACAAATCGTGAAGTCCGTCTCATGACCCACCGCCGAGATAATCGGGATATCCGAGCGGGCAATCGCCCGGGCCACAATCTCCTCATTAAAACACCAGAGGTCTTCCAGACTGCCGCCACCGCGGCCGACAATGATGACCTCCACCTGCCGCTGCTGGTTCAGGAGATCGATGGCCCCGGCGATTTCCTCGGCGGCCCCGGCCCCCTGAACCCGGGCGGGGGCAATCACCACGTGGAGATTGGGAAAGCGGCGGCACAGCACGTTCAGGATATCCCGGATCGCGGCACCGGTGGGCGATGTCACCACCCCGATATGCTGCGGCAACAGGGGGAGCTTGCGTTTGCGGTCCACATCAAACAAGCCCTCGGCTGCCAGCTTCTTCTTCAGCGCCTCAAACGCGGCCTGGAGCGAGCCCTTCCCACCCTCCTCCATGCGGCGGACGGCAATCTGATAACTGCCATCCCGCTCATAGACGGTCAAGGCGCCATGCGCCTGCACCCGCATCCCATCGCGGGGCACAAACAACAGGCCCCGCATATCACTCCGCCAGATCACCCCGCGAATCTGGGCGGCCTCGTCCTTGATAGTGAAATAACAGTGACCCGACGGCGGCATCCGGACGTTGGAGAGTTCCCCCTCCACCGTCACATTTCCAAAATTCCCCTCCATGAGGCGTCGGATCTGCTTCGTCAATTCGGTGACTGTGAAAACAGGGGCATTCATTTCGGGTGATCCAGGAACTCCCTGACGCGCGTAATCTTGCGGGCCCGCCCGGTGGCTTCATCGACATCAATCAACGCGCCCTCCAGGGCCACATTGCCCTCGGCAATTTCGAATTTAGAAGGCATGCCGGTAATGAACTTACCCATCACCGAGGCGTAGTCCCGCCCGATAATCGAATCCTTGGGCCCCGTCATCCCCAGATCGGTCAGATAAGCGGTCTTCTTGGGCATGATGATCTCATCCGAGGTCTGGACATGGGTATGGGTGCCCACCACGGCGCTGACGCGTCCATCCAGATGGCGGCCCATGGCGATTTTTTCAGACGTCGCCTCGGCATGGAAGTCGACCAGGATGACCTTCCCCATATTCGGCTCTTTGCTTAACAGGGCATCCACCGTGCGGAAGGGACAGTCCATGGGCGGCATAAAGACCCGCCCGATCAGGCTCACCACCGTCACCCGGCCCTTGGGCGTATCCACCGTCACGACGCCACGCCCGGGACAACCGGGCGCGAAATTAGCGGGGCGGATAATGCGCTTTTCCACCTCGAGGTAAGGAATGATGTCCTTCTGGTCCCACATGTGATCGCCCATGGTCAGCACGTCGGCGCCGGCATCAAACAATTCCCCGGCAATAATCCGGCTGGCCCCTTTGCCGCCTGCGGAATTTTCGGCATTGGCGACAATCATGTCGACCTGCCCCTGCTGTTTCATCCGGCCGGCGATCCGCGCAAAAATCTTGCGCCCCGGCCCCCCCACCATATCTCCCACCATTAAAATAATCATCGGGCATACTCCACCGAGCGGGTTTCACGCACCACCATCACCCGGATCTGGCCGGGATACTGCAGGTCGCTTTCAATTTTCTTACAGATATTCCGGGCCATGGACATGGCCTCATGCTCATTCACTTTTTCAGGTTGCACTACCACCCGGACTTCACGCCCGGCTTGGATCGCGTAACTCTTTTCCACCCCGGGAAAGCCATCCGCAATCGCCTCCAGTTTTTCCAGGCGCTTGACATAGATTTCCGTGGTTTCGGCCCGGGCCCCGGGCCGCGAGGCCGAGATGGCGTCCCCGGCCGAGGCCAGGATGGCATAGAGGCTCTCGCCCGGCACATCATCGTGATGCGCGGCCACGGCATTCACCACCACCGGTGACTCACCCAGGCGCCGCAGCAGATCCGCACCGATGACCGCATGGCTCCCCTCGATGTCATGATCCAGTGCCTTGCCGATATCGTGCAGCAATCCGATCCGCTTGGCCAGCATCACATCCAGGCCGAGTTCCCCCGCCATCACGCCCATCAGCTGGGCCACCTCCACGGAATGCATCAGCACATTCTGCGCGTAACTGCTGCGGAATTTCAGCCGGCCCAACGTGCGGATCAGTTCGGGCTCGAAGCCCTGAATCCCCAGTTTGAAGAGCGCCTCTTCCCCGGCCTGGCGGATCCGTTCATCAATTTCATCCTGCGTCTTGGTGACCACCTCTTCAATCCGGGCCGGATGGATGCGCCCATCCAGGATGAGGCGTTCCAGGGAAAGCCGGGCCACTTCCCGGCGGACGGGATCGAACCCTGAAATGACGACCGCTTCCGGGGTGTCATCAATCAGGAGATTGATCCCGGTGGCCGCCTCCAGGGCCCGGATGTTACGGCCCTCGCGCCCGATGATCCGCCCCTTCATTTCATCATTGGGTAACGCCACGCTGCACGTCATCATCTCCGAGGCATGACTGGCGGCATAGCGCTGAACGGCCAGCGTCACGATTTTCTGGGCCTCGCGTTCCGCGGTATCCTTGGCTTCCGCCTGTAACCGCCGGATCAGCCCGCCCACCTCATTATGAACCTCCGCCTCGACGCGGGCCAACAGCGTGGCCCGGGCCTCGGCTTCGGTCATCCCGGCCATACGCTGGAGTTTGAGCTTGTTCTCATCGATCAACCGGTTCAATTCTTCGCGGGTTTTCTCGAGTTCAGTGGCCTGTTTTTCAACTTCACCAGCCCGTTGCTCCAATGCCCGTTCCTTTTTATCAATGAGGGCCACCTTACGGTCAAAGTTGACCTCACGCTGGGTAATCCGGTTATCCAGCGCCATGAGTTCGTCACGACGGGTTTTGGTCGAAAGCTCAAACTCCTCCCGGGCCTTCAAGGCGTCCGCTTTGGTCTGCAACGCCGTTTCCTTGAGAAGATTCTCCGCATCCTTGCGGGCATCCTTCAACAGCTGATGCGCATCCTGCTCCGTCTGACTGGAGCGGACCGAACTCAACCAGGTCCTGAGACCGTAACCTAAAGCCAAACCCACCAGAACCGCGATTACCGCGGAAATAATAATCTCCATTTCAATCCTTTCGATATACCTGATCTTCCGTCACCACCACATTCATGCCTACATCGGTTTCGTTCACCGGCCATTCCGGGGCCAATTGAAAAGAAAAACAGACGCCGACCTTGCAGGCGACTTTCGCCCCCAGCCGGGCCAGCATCCGGTCGTAAAAGCCCTTGCCATGTCCCAACCGGTCCCCGTTGGCAGTAAACGCCACCCCGGGGACCACCACCAGTCCAAAGCCATCCGGTTTGGCCCAGAAGGGGGTCACCGGCTGACGCACCTGAAAGCCCCCGTGCGTCAGGGATTCATTCGGCGTAAGCCAGGCAGGCATATACTCCCCGTCATCCCGGGCCGCCGGGACGGCCACGCGTTTCCCCGCCTTCCAGGCGGCGGCGAGAATCCCATCCACCGCCACTTCGCCGGGCAAGGACAAATAACCCAGCACGACCTCTGCCCGCTGAAATTCCGGCAACACAATCACCCGCGCCATGATCGCACGGCTCTGGGCCACCACCCAGTCCGCCTGGAGACCGGCGCGCCGTTTCCGCATCACGCTTCGAATGGACTCTTTTGTCAGCATCAGCTCTTTTCCGAATTACCTTTTTTCCGGCGCGCATCCCACTCCGCCATGCGCTTTCCAATCACATCCTCATACCCCGCTTTCGTGGGCTTATAATAGATGGCCGACGTCGGCATATACTCCTGATCCACAAAATGGCCCTCGAAATCATGGGCGTATTGATAGCCGACATGGCCCAATTGCTCCGCCCCTTTATAGCTGGCGCTGCGCAGATGATCAGGAACCGGCAGGACCCGCCCCTTCTCCACATCGGCCAGGGCCTCGTCAATCGCCAGGTAGGACGCATTGCTCTTGGGCGCCGTGGCCAGGTAGGTGGTGGCCTGCGCCAGGATAATGCGCCCTTCCGGCATGCCCACAAACGCCACCGCCTCCATCGCGGAGGTGGCCATCATCAGCCCGCGCGGATCGGCATTCCCGATGTCCTCCGAGGCCAGGATCACCAGGCGGCGCGCAATAAACCGCGGATCCTCGCCCGCGTAAATCATCTTGGCGAGCCAATAGATCGCGGCATTGGGATCGGAGCCGCGCACACTTTTGATGAAGGCCGAAATGGTGTCATGGTGCCCATCCTCATCCCGGTCATAGACCACCGCCTTTTTCTGAATGGACTCCTCCATGATGGCGGCCGTGACATGGATGCGATACTGCTCATTCGGAGGGGTTGACATCACAGCGATCTCAAGGGCATTCAGGGCACGCCGCCCATCGCCTTCGCAGACCCGGGCCAGATGCGCCAACGCCTCAGGATCCACATCAGCCGGGTGGCCGCCCAATCCCCGCTCATCCGCCAGGGCCCGGCTCAGAATCGCAATGATACTCGCCTCCGACACCGGATTGAGTTGAAACACCTGGGAGCGCGAGGTCAAAGGGCTGTTGATGAAGAAAAAGGGATTATGCGTGGTGGCCCCGATCAGGGTCACGGTGCCGTCCTCCACATGCGGGAGGAGGATATCCTGCTGGGATTTGCTGAAATGATGGATCTCATCAATAAAGAGAATGGTTTCCAGCCCATCCGCCTTTTTACGATGATCGGCCGCAGCCAGCAGCACCCGGAGCGAGGCCACATTGGCCAGCACGCCGCTGGTGCGCTCAAACCGCCGTTTGGTGGTGGAGGCAATGGCTTCGGCAATGGAGGTTTTGCCACACCCGGGCGGCCCATACAGGATAATACTGCCCAACCGGTCAGCTTCAATGGATCGACGTAAGAGCTTGCCTTTACCGAGGATATGATCCTGGCCAACAACGTCATCCAAGGTGCGCGGGCGCATACGTGCCGCCAGCGGCTGCAGGCGCATCGCATCACCCGTTCGTTCAGTTTCGAAAAGATCCATTGCCCCGACATCCTCAAGAAAAGAACCCCACCTTACCGCAGGAGCACGATCTCTAAGCCTCACTTATTGAGGTGGGAGCTTTATCATGTGGTTTCCAAATCCCAGACTTGCCGGGCTTGCGGGCTCCACATTATTCAAACTCCCGGATACATAATATCGGGTTAGAGATTTCAGCCCATACACGAGTAAGGCAGGGCAAATTTAACATTCCAAATATCTCAACCCCGCATCAACCTCTCTACGCTTAAATAATACTCCTTCTTCATTCCTTCCGTCAAGCTGTGCGAAAAAAGGTTCCCCCTCTCCGGATAAATCATAATCGTAATCGCAATCTTAATCGCAATCCTCTATGGTTAAACCTGTTTTTAATCAAAGGAAAAAACTATGACGAAAAGAATTCCAGTCGCGATTCAACTGTATTCACTGCGTGACGTCGCTCCTCAGGATGTGGCGGGCACCTTGCACAAGATCTCCGCCATGGGCTATCAGGGCGTCGAGTTCGCAGGATACTACAACCTGCCGTCCGCCACCTTACGCCAGTTACTCGATGACTGTGGCCTGCGCTGCGCGGGGGCCCACACAGGGCTGGAAAGCCTTGAAGGTGATGCCTTCGAGGCCACCGTCGCCATGAACAAGGCGCTGGGGAACACCCGCCTGATTGTACCCGGCGCCGACATGAGTAATCTTCCCGCCACCATCGCCCGCATGAGCGCCGCCCATACGCGGGCCAAAGCCTGCGGGATGCGGGTGGGGTTTCACAATCACACCGTGGAATTTGAAATGGACGGGGCGATGACCCGGTTCGACCGCATCTTCTCCTCGCTGCCTTCCGACTTCCTGGTCCAACTCGACATTGGGTGGGCCACCTGCGCCGGACAGGATGTCCCGGCCCTCCTGCGCAGATACGCCAAACAGCTCGAGTCCGTCCATGTGAAGGAATTTCACCCCACCCACAAGGCGGCCGCCGTCGGGGAAGGCAACGTCCAGTGGCCCGCCATTTTTGATGTGGTCGAAAAGGAGACCTCCGTGCAGTGGTATGTCGTCGAGCAGGAACAATTTGAGGTCGGCCCCTTGGAGAGCGCCAAGACCTGTATCGATAATATCCGCAAAATGGGACGGTAAGCCGGCGTCTCGTTTCTTGATTGAACGCCGATTCATCTGAAGGTATTATTTAAAGATGAATCGGCGGTTTCTTTTCATTATTGCCCTTTGCCTTTACCCTTTTCTTCTCCAAGCCGCCCCCTTCGCCAGACAAATTGCGTTCACCCAGCCTGATGGCACCCCCCTCACGCTCCGGGGACGGGGCGATGAGTTCTACGCCGAATTCGAGACACTGGACGGCTATTCGGTGGTATTTGACCCAACGTCGAAAGCCTACGTCTATGCCCGGCTCTCGGCGGATGGCAGTACCCTGGAATCTTCAGGCGGGCAGGTCGGACAGGTCAATCCCGCCACCTTGAACCTGAAAAAACATCTCAAGATTCATTCCCTGGCACGCAAGGCACAAACTGAAAAGCGGTATCAGCAATGGGACTCGGCCCTGCGGGTTTCCGAACGCTGGAAAGCCCGCAAACAAAAACTCCAGGAGATCCTGCTGCTGGCCGCGCCGGGGACGGGCAAACCTTCATCCGATGGCACTGTGATTCAAGCACCTCCGGCCACAAGCACAACGGGCACCAAAGTCGGCCTCACCCTGCTGGTCGACTTCAGCGATGAGCCCGGCACCATCAGCCAGTCGAATGTCGTCAGTTTCTGCAACGGCACCAACTACACGGGCTACGGTAACAACGGCTCCGTGAAGCAGTATTTCTACGACAATTCCAAAGGCCTGCTCACCTATACCAACGTCGTCACCGCCTACATCCGCGTCCCACACCCGAAAAGCTACTACAATGACACGGCGTTGAGTTGTGCCACTCAAGGACGGCTCCTCGTTACCGATGCCTTGAACGCCATGAAGGCCCTGCCGAATTACGCAACCACTATTCTTCCGCTATTCAACGGGCTTTCGGAGGACAGCTGGCACGATGTGGTTGCCTGTAACGTTTTCTTCGCCGGGTCCGACAGCGGCGTGTGGGACCAAGGGCTCTGGCCAAACTCTTACGCCCTCGCGGCCTCTCTCTCGCTTGGAAACGGCAAGTCCGTCTACTCCTACCAGATTACCGATATCGGCACCTCACTGGAAATCGGCACCTTCTGTCATGAAAACGGGCATATGCTCTGTGACTACCCTGACATTTATGACTACGATAACTCGTCAGAAGGGGGCGCCGGCGTATTCTGCCTGATGAATTCCGGCGGCCATGGCGGTAACCCCTCTCAGATTTGCGCCTACCTCAAGCGGGCTTCAGGCTGGGCCACCACGGTTGAATTAACCTCTTCCTCCTCCCTCACCGGAATGGTCGGTTCCGCAGGGACCAATTTCAACAAGTTCTACCGGTACGCCAAACCGGGGGTCCCCACTGAATACTTCCTCATCGAGAACCGCCAGCCGGAGGGCCGCGATGCGGACCAGCTTCCAGGGGGTGGCCTTGCCGTCTGGCATATCGATGAACTCGGCGACCACAACAATGAAAGTCTGGCCCCCAACAGCTCGCACGCAAATTACGAGGTGACCTTGGTCCAGGCCGACAACCTCTGGCATTTTGAAAACAACGCCGGCGGCGGTGATGCTAACGACCTCTATTACCGCGGCAACACGGCCACCGCCTATAGCGGCATCTTCGATGATTATGCGTCACCCGCCGCGACCTGGTGGAACGGGTCAGCCTCCGGCCTTTCCCTCTGGAACTTCTCG
The DNA here is from genome assembly GCA_037128595.1 of bacterium. NCBI lineage: Bacteria > bacterium. Next base: position 298 of record JBAXWB010000039.1, on the reverse strand, counting down.
GTGAAGGCGACGAACATGACGTTCACCATCGGCTATCCCCTGCCCCGGCCTGCCGCCAACAGCATGAGCGTGGTGGGCGAGAGCGCTCTTCCCTTCAATAACGCCATTGACCCGGGTGAAACGGTTAGCGTCGCATTCTCACTCAGGAACCTGGGCGGCTCGCCCACCACCAACCTCACCGCCACCCTCCTGCCCGGCGGCGGCGTCACGGCCCCCAGCGGTGCCATGGCGTTCGGGGTTCTTCGGTCAAGTCCTGATTTAAAGTTGTCACTTTGACACCCTGCATATCATCCTTTTT